>CAZDNN010000434.1:0-5655 GCA_964506385.1 uncultured Planctomycetota bacterium | reverse complement strand
TGGACTATAGGGTATGCCACTGCCAGGGAGGCGAGGTCCTGGGCCGCGCGGCCGTCGGCGGCCCGTTTCGCTTATCAGGAGATGGCTGGATGCGTCGCATCGCCTTTATCGGGGCCGGGAGCCTGGGCTTCTCGCGGCGGCTCATGATCGACTGCCTGTCGTGCGAGGCGTTGCGCGACACCGAGTTCGCGCTGATGGACGTCAACACGACGCGGCTGCGGTACATGGACCGCATCGCCGGGCGCATCATCGACGAGATGGGCGCCCCGGCGACCCACTTCGTGACGACCGACCGCCGCGAGGCGCTCAAGGGCGCCGACTTCGTGGTCACGATGGTGCTCATCGGCGACATAGATGTCATCACCCATGACATCCAGATCCCGCTCCGCTACGGCGTGGACCAGTGCATCGGCGACACTCTGGGCGTCGGCGGCGTGTTCCGCACACTCCGCACCCTGCCGGTGCTCGTCGGCGTGTGCCAGGACATGGCTGAGCTGTGCCCCGACGCGCTCCTGCTCAACTACACCAACCCCATGGCCATGCTCATGTGGGGGCAGAACGAGGCGGTGCCCGAGGTCGCCAAGGTCGGCCTCTGCCACAGCGTGCAGGGCACGGCGGGGCAGATCGCCCGCTGGTGCGGCGTCGAGCCCGCCGAGGTGGACTACTGGGTGGCTGGCATCAACCACCAGGCCTGGTTCCTCGAGATCAAGCACAAGGGCAAAGACCTCTATCCCAAGCTCCGCAAGGTCCTCGACAAGGGCGATGTCCTCGAGCACGAGACCACCCGCTTCGAGCTCTTCCGCCACTTCGGCTACTTCGTCACCGAGAGCAGCGGCCACAACTCCGAGTACGTGCCCTGGATGCGCAAGCGGCCCGAGCTCGTCGAACGCTTCTGCCCGGGCGGCGGCTGGAACGGCGGCAGCGGCTTCATCCTCCAGCTCTACGGCAGCAACCGCAAGGACTACCGCAAGGGCCTCGCCCGCATGGCATCCGGCAAGGACCCGCTTCCACTCCGCCGAAGCCACGAGTACGGCTCCTACATCATCGACGCCGTCGTCACCGGCCAGCCCTTCCGCTTCAACGGCAACGTCCAGAACCACGACGGCCTCATCGCCAACCTGCCGCGCAACTGCAACGTCGAGGTCCCCTGCTTCGCCAACCGCCACGGCGTGAACCCCGTGCCCGTCGGCGACCTGCCGCCGCAGCTCGCGGCCATCAACCGCACGAACGTCAATGTCCAGGAACTCGCAGTCAAGGCCGCCCTCACCGGCGACCGCAACGCGGTCTACCACGCCTGCGCCATGGACCCCCTGACGGGCGCGGTCTGCACGCTCGACGAGATCCGCTCGATGTGCGACGAGCTCTTAGACGCCGAGCGGCGCTGGCTCCCGCAGTTCAAGCGGCGGCGTCGTCACAAGGGCGGCAAGGCGTGACCAGGGGGGCCTTGCGTGACAGGCACCCGTGTTGACCGGAGGACTGCTGATGGCCGCAAAGCCGAGATGCATTCGCTGTGGCAGGAGGGGGCGGCGGCGCTGTCCTGCTCTGGGGGGCTGGGTCTGCCCGACCTGTTGCGCGACGGGGCGTGGCAGCGAGATCGCGTGTGCGGCAGACTGCCCGTACTTCCCGTTCGCGACCGTGACCTACGATCAGTGGCTGGCCCTCGACCGCACGTGGATGCCCAAGGCGGCGCGGTATGTCGCGGATCACCTGGGAAAGAGCACGTTGCGGACCCTGATGGCCGAGTTCGCCTTCGACCCCGATGCGGACGAGGAGGAGGCATTCGATACGGGGTTCGGCCTCGCGGTCGAGCACGCGTTGTTCCGCATGCCGGACCAGGAGGGCAAGACGCTGGCAGATCGCTGGGAGGCCGAGGGCTGGCGGGGCATGACGCACGACGAGCGCGTCATGACGCGCTACCGCCGCCGGTCCTTCCCGACCGTGATCGAGGTCCAGCGGGTCCTGAGCGACCACTCTCTCGAATGCATCGACGCGCTCGAGGGGGACCCCACGCCGTTCGTCCTCTTCGATCGGAACACGGCGGCCCGCGCGCTTCGCTTCGACCAGTTCCTGGTCTGGGTGTGCCACTACCCCCACTACAGCCGCATCGGCCCTACGGGCGTGGAGGTCCCGCGGCGCATTGCCGGCGACTTCGCCCGGGAACTGCGACACCGGGCGTCGGAGGCCGGCGCGGCAGCGCCCAAGGAGTACCTTCTGTCCCACTACACCGAGTGCTGCCGCCTGGTGACCGAGGTCTGCCAGGCGCAGTACCAGAGCGTCATGCGTGAGACGGACGCGCGCCAGTTCACGAGCGTCTACGACATCCCTGGGGGCCGGGACGCCGTGGCCGCCGTGCTCGACGGGAAGCCGGACTTCGAGCCGCAGGACCGCGAGCCGGAGGCGGACGACCCTCCGGGAACGCACTACTACGTGTGGCTCCAGAGGGGGGAGAGCAGGGCGCTGGACGATGAGCCGCGCGCCGGCATCGCGTTCAAGAGCTTCGTGGAAGGCGTCGCCACGGTCGGCAGTGTCAAACTCCTGCCCGACCGTCTGGTGGTGGAGGCCTTCACACTGCGCAAGCACCGCTTCGCCAAGAGCATGATCGAGAGGCATTTCGGCGACTTGGTGAGTCTCCGAGACGAGACCGTTGTGGACCTCTGGAAGCGTGTGGCAGAACGCCGCAGGGCGACGGGCAGCAGGCAGACCGAGGACCGCCCCGCGGACGACAGGGGCTCGCGGGTGCCCATCGAGGTCGAGCGGGAGTTGGTAGGCCGCATGTACCAGGACCACTACACGGAGTTCCTGGACGACCCGGTCCCTGCGTTGGAGGGGATGACGCCGCGCGAAGCGGCCCGCGACCCGGCGATGCGTCCCCGACTCATCGAGCTGATGAAGCTCCACGTTCATCAGGTGGAGGAGGTGAGCCGCAGGAAGGGAGTGGATCTGCGGATCGGCTGGGTGCTCGAAGAGCTTGGGCTCACCGAGCTGCTGTAGGGAGGGCCCGTCGCCGTCCGGGGTAGCAGCTCAGTAGACCTCGCCGGGGTCGAAGATCCGCTCGGCGACGGCCTCGAGCTGGTCGGTCTCGGGGTTGTAGCGGCGGTAGTAGCAGGAGAAGTAGCCCATGTGGCAGGCCGCGACGTGCTGCTCGACGGCGATGGCCAGCGAGTTCTCATCGCAGTTCACCCGGATCTCGACGACCCGTTGCGTGTGCCCCGAGGTCTCGCCCTTGAGCATGACGCGGCCCTTCGACCTGCGGTAGACGTGGACGAAGCCCGTCTCAACCGTCTTCGCCAGCGCCTCGCGGTCCATGTAGCACAGGACGAGCGGCTCGCTCGTCGCGGCGTCGAAGACGATAGCGGCGATCAGGCCGTCGCCGTCGAACGTGACCAGATCCATCAAGGGCATACGATCGGCTCCACAGCGGGCTCGCTGCCCATGTGTCGAGTAGGCTGCCCATTATAGCGATTCGCCGCCCTCTTTCCAATCCGCCGGGCCACGCAGACGAGGACGACGCAGCGATGGAGCAGGTGACCCTCGAAGTCGAGGCGGGCGGCGCCGGCATCGTGGACTACCTGGCCGACGCCATGCCCGACGTGCCGCTGAACGTCATCCGGCGACTCGTGGCCCGCGGGCGGGTGGAGGTGGAGGGCAGGCGCGTCGATCACCTCTGGCAGACGGCACCCGGCCAGCGGATCGTGGTGACCCTGCCCGAGGAGCCCATCGTCCGCTTCCAGCCCGAGCCGCTCGACCTCGACGTGCTCCACGAGGATGCCCACCTGCTCGCCGTTAGCAAGCCCGTCGGGCTGAGCGTCGTGCCCGACCCGTGCAGCCTCGAATGCCGGTTCATCAACGGCCTGCTCCACTACGTCCGCCACGAGTCGCCGCAGCCCTGTCAGCGGGTCTACATCGTGCACAGGCTCGACAAGGAGACGAGCGGGGTGCTGCTCGTGGGCAAGGACGCTGCGACGGGCCGGTATCTCAGCGAGCGGTTCGAGCGGCGGGAGGTGACGAAGGTCTACCTGGCGCTCGTGCGCGGCGAGGTGGCCGACGACGAGGGCGAGGTGGACCGCGCCATCGCCCAGCACACCGGCGGGCGGATGCGGCTGCGCGAGCGCCGCGGCAAACCGTCGCGGAGCCGCTACCGCGTGGCCGAGCGGTTCCGCGGCTTCACCCTCGTCGAAGTCCGGCCACTCACCGGCCGCCAGCACCAGGTCCGGCTCCACATGTCCGCCATCGGGCACCCCCTGGCCGTAGACAGGCTCTATGGGGGTGGGGAGGGCGTGTTCCTCTCGGAGTTCAAGGCGGGCTACCGTCCCAAGCCCGACCGCCCGGAGCGCCCGCTCATCGACCGCCTGACCCTCCACGCCCTGCGCCTGGAGCTGATTCTCCCCGACGGCGCGCCAATCGTCGTCGAAGCCCCGCTGCCCGACGACCTTCGGCGCGTCCTCCGCGCCCTCCGCAAGTACGGCGCGGCCGTCTGACCCCTGTTCCTGTCGGAAGTCTCGAGAGGGGGAGGGGAGTGGCCTTCAGCGGTTGCTGGGAAACGGTTTAGCGCTAAAGCGCTAAAGCGCTATTCAGTTTCGGACAAGTAATGCCCCCCCTCCCTGCCCTCGACGCGGTGACACCTGCGCTCTGGCACCGGATCGTGGCGCCTCCTCAGGCGCTCCCTGCGCGGGCCTCCTGTGGCCAGCGCTCGATGCTGCGCCACCCGGATATCGAGACACGACACTCCGCAGGGGCCGGTTGCAGTGCCGCCGGCGACCGGCTAGAATGCACTCCAGACGCGATGGCTTGGGAGCGAGTTGGATGAAGATCGTCTGTGGCAAGTGCTCGGCCGATGTCGAGCTTCCCGAACACGGCGACCGCCTCGAGTGCCCCTCGTGCGGCGCCGTCTTCCGCGTGCCCTCCCTCGACGAGGGAGAGGAGCTGCCGCACCCCGATACCTTCCCAGGCTACAGGATCAAGGCCATCATCGGCCACGGCGGGATGGGCACCGTCTACCGCGCGATCCAGCTCTCGATGGACCGCGAGGTCGCCATAAAGGTCCTCCTCCGCAAGTACTCCGACGTCCCGCGCTTCGTCAACCGCTTCGACCGCGAGGCGCAGGCACTTGCAACCCTCAACCACCCGAACATCGTGGCCGTCATCGACCGCGGGCACGTCCAGGGCCTCTACTTCCTGGTCATGGAGTACGTGCGCGGCCGCACGCTTCGCTACTACATCAAGCACAGCCTGCTGAGCGTCGAGCGCTGCGTCGAGATCGCCATCCAGGTCTGCAAGGCCCTCGAAGCCGCCCACGACGACGGCATCGTCCATCGCGACATCAAGCCGGGGAACATCCTGGTCCAGGACGACGGGCCGGTGAAGGTCGCCGACTTCGGCATCGTCCACATGGTCGAGGAGCAGACGAACACCGAGCAGGAGCGGCGCAGCCGCCTCGGCACCGCCAAGTACATGGCTCCCGAGCAGCGCGGCACCGGCGAGGTCATTGACCCCCGAGCTGACATCTATGCGCTCGGCATGACCCTCCACGAGATGCTCACCGGCTCCCTGCCTGCCGGCGAGCCGCCCAGCGCCCACAGCAAGCTCGTGCCGCCCGCACTCGACAGCATCGTCGAGCAGGCCATCGAGGAGGACCGCGACCGCCGATTCCAGTCG
>CAZDNN010000433.1:0-5659 GCA_964506385.1 uncultured Planctomycetota bacterium | reverse complement strand
TCGGGCTCGTCAGCGCCGGGTGGGTGGTGCGGCGGATGCGCCAGCTCGAATAGCCGCGCGAGACGGAGCAGATTCTCCCGGATTGGCTGTCCAATCCGGGTTGCGACGGTGGAAGACAATACAGGGGAGGTCCATGCCTGTTGGAGACGGAGGGCGCTCGATGAGACGGCTCCTCACACCGCTCATTCTGGCCGTGGTGGCCGCGGCGCCGGCCCCTGCGGCGAACATGGTGGCGAACGGCGGGTTCGAGGAGGGGCTGCACTGCTGGTTCGTCCGCCTGACCGACTTCATGCCCCAGACGATCCGTGAGGCCGACGGCACCCGCCGCTACCACTATATCTGCGCCTGCGGCCACGACCTCGGCGAGTACAAGCCCTGGATCGGCGTCTTCTGCCCTGGGTGCAAGGGCTTCATCAGCGGCGAGGAGTGTGGCTCGTGGTACGTCAAGAACCACGAGCGCTGCTCCATCGTCAAGGGCGGCGAAGGCCAATGCATGAAGTTCACACTCCCCACCAACGTCGGGAACAACCAGGGGGTGCGGGCCTTCAGCAAGCTGATCAAGTGCAAGCCGGGCTGGGGCTACAAGCTCACCTTCTACGCAAAGACGGCCGGCGCCCACGCGCGGGTCTGGGTCGAGTGCTACGCCGAAACGAAGAAGGAGGGGAGCTGGAGCTGGGACCCCGAGTTCAATCCCCACAAGATCAACCGCCCGCTCAAGCGGGTGTACCGCGCGCAGGTCAACTGCGGGGCCTCGACCAACGAACGCGCCGAGCCCCGGCACACGAAGGCCAGGCGCGAGGACTTCCGCGACGACGACGGCCAGGGCGCGCCCGTCGTCTCGGGTGGCGGCTCCTCCGAGGACACGAGCCCCGAGCCGCCGAAGTACTCGAGGCCGGGCAAGTGGCAGCGCTACTACAAGGAGATCGTCGCGCCCAAGCGCTATCACTTCGAGTACATGAGCGTCAAGCTGTATGCTTACATGCCCGGCGAAGCCTGGTTCGACAGCGTGAAGATCGAGCCCATGACGGCCCGCGAGCTCGCGAGGTTCAAAGCCGAGAAGAACAAGCGTATCAAGAGCGACCGGTTCAAGTACTGAGGGTCCTCCACCATCGTCCCGATGCTCCAGCATCGGGAAGAGAAGAGAAGATCGAGGACGACGACGAGGACGACGACGAGGACGATTGAAGAGGCTCTGATCCTGGCGAAGGGAGCCTGAGATGGCAGATAGAAGCGACATCGCGGCCGCGGCGGGCCGGCTGCGGCGGCAGCTCGAAGCGGTGAAGGACCACCAGCGGAGCGTCTGGCTCGGCGAGGGGGTGGGCCTGTTCGTCGCCGCCATCGTCGCGGCGCTGGGCCTGGCCATGGTGGCCGACAATCTGGCGCACCTCCACGTCGTGTTTCGGCTCCTCGCCCTGGGCGGCATCGTCGCACTGGCCGTGTGGCTGGGCCGGCGGGTGGCGCGGCTGCTGCGGACGCCGCTGACGGCCGAGATCATCGCCGTGAAGGTCGAGCGCAAGTTCCCCGAGATCGACAACCGCCTCATCAACTCCCTCCTGCTCGCCCAGGAGGACGACGAGGAGGTCTCCGAGCTGATCGAGGCGGTTATCCGCGAGGGCAACGAGGACGCGACCCGCCGCGATCTCAGGGCAGCCGTCCCCAAGCGCAGGATGCGCCTCTGCGCCCTTGCCGCGACCGCGGTCGTCGCGCTCATGGGCGTCTACGCCGTGCTGTTTCCCAATCACTTCACCAACGCCTTCGCGCGCATCCTCGTGCCTTTCGCCGGCACCCCGCCGCTGACGCGGACGAAGATCGTGGACGTGTCGCCCAAAGACCACAATCTGCTGGCGGGCGACGACGTGACCATCGCCGCCGAGGTCGAGGGCAAGATCCCCGATACGGCCGAGGTCGTCTACGAGCCCGAGGACGGCGAGATGCAGGTCGCCATCATGCAGGCGGCGTCAGGGGAGGGCGAGCGACGCGAGTTCCGCTGTCTGATGGCCGACGTGAGCCAGACCTTCACCTACCGCGTGACCGCCAACGACGCCCGCAGCGACACCTACCGCGTGACCGTCCACCACCGGCCGGTGATCGAGAAGCTCTCGCTGCGGATCGCGCCGCCGAGCTACACGGGCCTCGGCGCCATCACGCAGCAGAGCGGGACGGTGAAGGCCCTGGCGGGCTCGCAGGTGGCCATCCAGGCGGCTTGCTCGAAGGACATCGCGAAGGCCGCCATCGAGATGTCCAACGCCGACAAGCCCATCGCCATGTCCGCCAATGGCAAGACCGTCAGCGCCTCGTTCAAGGTGGCCGAGGCCTGCACCTACCGCATCCTGCTCACCGACACCTTCGGCTTCGACAACAAGCCCGCTCAGCACGATGTCGAGCTGATTGCTGATGAGCCGCCCGAGATCAAGCTCGTTGCGCCCCCGCCCACCACCGTCGTCAAGCCCGAGGGCTCCGTCCCCTTCCACTTCACCGTCACCGACCGCTACGGCGTCCAGAGCGTCGCCATCGTCCAGGTGGCCAAGGACGACGAGGGCAAGAGCCGCGACCAGGAGCTCGAGATCTGGACCGCCTCGGGCAAGTCGAGCAAGACCGTGACCGCCCGCGAGCTGACCGGCGGCGACGACACCCTCGTCCTGCCCGTCTCGCGCCTGGGCATCCGCCCGGGGGCCTCCGCCGTCCTCCAGGTGGTCGCGAAGGACTGGAACGACGTGACCGGCCCGGGCGTCACCCGCTCGCGCCAGGCCGTCGTCACCGTGATGATGCCGCAGGAGGCCAAGGACAGGAGCCGCGAGGCCCTCCAGAAAGCAGCGATGGAGCTGGCCCAGATCATCCAGAAGCAGCGGGAGAACATCATCGCCGGGCGCGCGATGGTCGCCATGGAGAGGAAGGAGGCCGGCGCCGTCAAGGGCGAGGGCACGCGGCTCACCGCCTCCGTCAAGCTCCAGGAGGAGATCCGCGAGGCCAGCGGCAAGCTCGTGGCGCTGATGGACGACAAGATCCCGATGAAGGCTGTCCTCCGCGGCCTCTACGAGGCCGAGATGGTCACCGCCGTCCGCCAGCTCCGCGCCGTCGAGGGCGCCGCCAAGCCGATCGCCGCCCTCCAGACCGCCATCGCCACCGAGACGGAGATCCTCTACCGCCTGACCGGCCGCAGCGACCAGCTCAAGCGCATGGTCGAGAACTCCGCGATGCGCGACGTCTTCGCCGCCCTCGAACAGCTCATCGCCGAGCAGACCGCCATCCGCGACCAAACGAGCAAGCTCGCAGGCGCCAGCCAGCCGAGCAAGACCCTCGCCGACCGCCAGGACGCCTTGGCCACCAAGCTCGTCGCCTTCAAGGAGCTGCTGGCCCAGAACGCCAAGGCGATGGTCGCCAGCGACACCGAGGTGGCCAAGCGCTTCGAGGACGGCATCAAGTTCGTCGAGGAGCGGGGGATCCGCCAGAGCATGCTCCTGGCCGGCACGAAGCTCGCCGACGGGAAGCTCGCCCAGGCCGTGCCCGCGCAGGACAAGGCGATCGCCGACCTCAAGGCCCTCGACAAGTTCCTCCGCGAGCCCGTCGCCGCTGTCGCGTCCAAGAAGCTCCAGGACCTCCAGGACGTCGTCGAGGAGGGCAAGGAGAAGGCCGAGCGGATGAAGAACCTCGCAGCCGCCATCAAGGAAATCAGCGAGGAGCTCGAACGCTCGAAGGACCTCCGCGAGAACAAGGGACAGGAGGCAGGCGAGCTGCCCGAAGAGCTCCAGGACCTCGAGGAGAAGCTCAAGGACGCCAAGGAGCAGCTCGCCAAGGACCTCAGCCTGTTCCCCGAGATCCCGGCCTGCAACGAGCTGGTCGAGGAGATGCGGGAGGTCTTCGAGGACATCGAGCAGGCCCCCGGGAGCGAGAACGCCGAGGCCAAAGAGATCGCCGTCGATCGCGACGAAGGCGCCCTGGCCAACATGGAGAAGGTTGAGGAGCGCCTCGCGGACATGGAGATGTGGCTGCCCGACAAGCCCGATGCCGAGCGCTGGAAGCAGGAGGGCTGGGACGTCAACGAGATGCCCGAGATCCCGCTCGTCGATCTGCCCGAAGAGCTCGAAGACCTGGTGGGCGACCTGCTCGACAAGGCTGAGGAGGTGGACGAGGCCGCCCAGGACTCGACGTCGAACCTCACCCTGCCCGACTTCCCGGCAGGGTGGGATGTGCTGGACGGGCCAATGGACAGCTTCGGCGCCAAGGGCAAGAGCGGCAACGAACGGCCCAACGAGAACGAGATGATGGGCCGGTCCGGCCCCGGCCGCGAGGGCAACGCCAACGGCGAGATCGTCGGCGACACCGCGAAGGACCTCGAGGGCCGCGAGACCAAGGTCCGCCGCACCCACGACCCCTTCGCCGAGGGCCTGGTGAAGGAGGAGAACCCCAACTCGAAGGCCAAGGCGACCGGCGGCGGCAAGCAGAGCGGCGCCGGCGGCGAGGGCGGCCTCCGCGGCTCGGCGCCCGCCCGCGACGAGCTGGCCATGCGCGAGCTCGCCCGCCGCCAGCGCGACCTGCGGCGAGACACCGAGAGCGTCTACTCCAAGGCATCCCTCATGTACCTGCCCACCGGCGAGCTCGACCAGGCCATCGTCCTCATGCACAAGGCCGAGGAGCAGGCCCAGGCCGGCGACTGGGCCGGCTTCTCCGAGACCCAAAAGCGCATCGCCCACGCCCTCCGCAACACCAAGCGGGTGCTCGGCGGCAAGGACGCCGTGGAGATGGACCCGCTGCGGAAACTGCCCGTGGACATCAAGGAGCAGATGTTCGACGCCCGCGACGAGCCGATCCCGCCCGAGTTCGAGCAGCTCGTCGCCGAGTACTACAAGGCCATAGCCGCGGGAGCGGTGAAGTGAGACAGCAGAAGCCCCCAGCGAAGGGCCGCAGGCGCCGCGCCCCAGGCCTCCGCGCGGTGGGGCTTGTGGCCTGCGGCCTGCACCTGGCAGCCTGCCTGGCCGGCGAGTGGAAGGCCCTGCGCGAATATCGCCGCGAGGTGAGCGGCGCGGGCCACGCCGAGACGGCGGCTGTCGCCTTCTGCGGCGGCGGCCACGTGGCCAGCGGCTCGCCCATGGTGGTGGACGAGCGGGGCGCCGCGCTGCCCTTCCGCGTGCTGGCGCACCGCCGCGGGGGCCTCACCTGGGTGGCCTTCTGCGCCGCGAGGGCCAGGGGCCGCGTGTTCGTCTACTACGGGGGCCGGCGGCAGGGCGAGGTGCCGCGCGCCCCGGGCGGCGCCTGGGAGCCGAAGCTCAGCCTCCTGCTCTACACGATGCCGTGCCCCGGCGGGGCGCTCGAGAGCCACAAGCCCATCCAGGCGGCGCTGCGGTCGGGCCGATTCCACGGCGTCGGCTTCGTGGAGAACATTTTCCACGGCGTCAACCCCTTCGGCCCCGACGGGATATTCGCCTCGTACTACGTCGGCTACCTGAAAATCGACAAGCCGGGGCGCTACCGCATCTACACGGCGTCGGGCGAGGCGTCGTTCGTCTTCCTCGACGGCAAGCTCCTTTGCTCATGGCCGGGGCACCACGACGCCAGGCGCGGCCGCCGCGGCCAGCACGGCGCCGACATCCACCTGGACAAGGGCGAGCACAAGATCGAATACTACCACGTCGAACTCACGGGCGAGCAATGCGCCGTCCTC
>CAZDNN010000432.1:0-5681 GCA_964506385.1 uncultured Planctomycetota bacterium | reverse complement strand
GGCTGCTGGGCGAGGCTCCTGCCGAGTGGCCGAGATCGGGGCGCGTCGGTGGTCAAGAGGCGCTACGGCGCCACAATCGACGACGAGGACGACGACGACGACGAGGACGAGTGAAGAAGGAACCCCAAGAACCGGGGCCAGACTCGGAAAGGCCCGCAGGCCCGCGGCAAGCTGCAAGCTCCGAGCCACGAGCGCCGAGCCGGGTGCCGCCGGGACGGGTGACTTTTTTCGACGTAAGTGCAGGAGTCCCCGTCAGCCGGCACACTCTCGCGATTTCTGGCCCGGATTTTTCGGCCCCATGCGACGTTGTAACGGTAGAGGGGACAGAGGCCGGCTTGCTCTGGGTCTCGTCAGTGGGTGGCGCAGCTTCCGCTGGCCGGAGTCCGGCCCGTGCGCGCGGGCCACTGCCGTGGGTCTGGGGCGGCGTCCCGATTGACGGCGGCGGGTGGCGGCGCTAGGATGCTGGAGGCAACTGACGGAGGGCGATGATGAGACGCCACGCGACGACTCTGCTGGTGGCTTTGGCCCTGCTCGCGGCGGCGCCTGCGGCGGCGCGGGCGCGGCCGGCGAAGGAACAGCACCGCTGCGCGAAATGCCGCGACACGGGCCGCATTCCGTGCCCGATCCACAATCGGCGGAGCAGGGGGTACAAGGCTTACTGCTCGGCGTGCCCGAACGAGCCGAAGTGCTGCCTGGGGGTGGGCTGGCGGCCCTGTCCGCAGTGTGCCGATGAGGCGACGAAGGCGAAGTTCGAGGCGATCCGCGCGCTCTACGCCAAGGAGCGGCGGGGCGAGGGCTTCTACGAGTGGGGCGATGGCTTCTTCCTGGCGGCCTGCGAGCACTACCGCTTCAAGGCCGCCGCCAGCCACAAGGAGTGCCACGAGTACCACGCCGTCGCCGAGGGTGCCTTCGACCTGTTCGAGAGGATCTTCGGCGAGGAGGGCGTCGAGGCGCTCCAGTGGCACGAGAAGGGCCACTTCCTGATCCTCAACTCGCGGGACCAGTATCTGAAGTTCCTCGAGTGGTACAAGAACGCCAGGAACGTGGATGAGA
This sequence comes from uncultured Planctomycetota bacterium, assembly GCA_964506385.1. Taxonomy (GTDB): domain Bacteria; phylum Planctomycetota; class PUPC01; order DSUN01; family DSUN01; genus CAZDNN01. The sequence goes on along the minus strand of CAZDNN010000432.1, from coordinate 4,628 downwards.
ACCGCATCGCGTTCCTCGCCCAGGGCACGTCGGGCGCGCGGTTCATCGGCGAGCGGCTCCAGGTGATCATCCGCGCCGAGACGGGCGGCGGGACCGAGCAGGGCAAGGAGATCATGTTCCACCGCATCGCCCACGGCGCCGGCCACCTGGCCATCGAGAACTACAAGGTCTTCGGCAACACCCCCGTGTGGCTCGGCGAGGGCTGGGCGTGCCGGTCCGAGATCGAGGCCCTCAAGAAGCCGATGATCTACTGCGTCGATTACGTCGCCGGCGGCCACCAGGAGCGCGAGCCCCACGAGTGGAAGCTCATCGTCCGCGACGCCATCCGCAAGAAGAAGATCCCCACGTGGGAGCGGCTCTTCGCCTACGAGAACCCCGGCGAGATGGGCTCCGTCGAATGGGCCATGTCCATCAGCATCGTGGACTGGCTGGTCACGAAGTTCCCCAACAAGACCGAGCGGCTGGTGGACGCGATCAAAGACGGGACGGCGTCGAAGGAGGCCTTCGAGCACGTCTTCGAGGCCGAGCTGGCGAAGATCGAGAGCGTCTGGCAGCGCTGGGCGCGGGCGCAGCGCTGAGGCGCCGCCGCGCGCGGCCCAGGCAGGTGGTTGCGCGGGAGCAGGCCGTGGGCAGACCGAACACCGTGTTCATCGAGGACGATCGCACGGTGGGCATCCCGTCGGCCCGCAGGGGCCGCGAGGTCGGCGGCCGCGCGGGGCTCATGACGCCCGGCTGGCAGCACAAGGACGCCGACCCCGCCGAGGCCCGCAGCCTCTGGCGCGATCGCCCCGCCGTCGTCGCGCGCCTCACCGCGATCCTCGGGCGCTGCCAGCAGAGCGGCCGCAGCGCGCCGCGCCGCTAACGCTCGCCGGCCAGCCATCGCCCGGTCTGCGCGAGCAGCGGCAGCTTGGCCTCGAGGTTCTGGCGGCGGACGGGCACCATGTCCACGCAGTCGAAGCCGCAGCGGCTGAGGATCTTGGTGAGGTGCATGGTGCATTCGGGGGCGCCGCCGCCTCCGCCGCCGGCGACGCAGACCCCGACGGCCGGGGTGCCAGCGATCCTGGCCTTCCCCGCCTCGTGCATGCAGGTGCGGCGCAGGCGGTCGAGGAAGGCGCGGAGGCTCTCCGCAAGGTCGCTGAAGTACACCGGCGTGGCGAAGGCCACGGCGTCGGCCTCGGCGATCCTGGCGGCCAGGCCGGCGAAGTCGTCCTCGATCGCGCAGTTGCCGTAGGTCCGGCAGATGCCCCAGCCGTCCGCCTGACACTGGCGGCATCGCTCGATCGCCAGCGGCGGCAGCAGTACGTGCTCGACCTCGCCGCCCGCCTCGCGGACGCCCTCGGCCAGCGCCTCGGCGGCCCGTGCCGTCTGCCCCTCGGGGTTCCGCGCACCGTTGAGGATCAGCACCTTCATCGTTGGCTCCTCTCTCGGGTTCTGCAACCCACCTGGCAGGGGGACGCGGCTCGGCGGGAGCCTCGCCCTCCCGTCACCTGGCTACCGGCCCTCGATGTGGACGGGGCTGAAGGCGGTGGTGGTGTTCGTCGCGGCGTAGCCGACGTGGGTGATGGCCTTGAGGGGGCGTGCGAGCTTCGTCTTGAGGGTCGCCTTCTCACAGGCCATAGTGACCGTCTGTGTCGCGAGATCGACTGTGACCTGGAGCTCGAAGGGGCGGAGCGGGTCGCCGGGCAGCGGCTTCTCCACCTTCCTGGCGCCCTCGAGGATGGAGTAGAAGCGGCGGCCGCCGAGGTAGAGGCCGCAGTGGACGAGGCCCGCGTCGTCCGTGCCGTCGCCGAGGACAAGGAAGCCGTTGCGGTAGGTCCGCGGCGACGGGTCCGTGGCGAGGGACTGGAGCGTGACGGTGAAGGTGGCCTTCTTCGTCAGCGGCTTGTCGAGCTTCCTGAGGGCGAGGCCGGGTGCGGCGGTGCCGCTGGTGCGGAGGGCGTAGCCGAGCCTGTGCCCGTCCACGGCTGCGGCGCGGAGGAGCGCGAAGTCACCGTCCTTCGCCCCCTTTGTCAGCGGCTTGGGCGGCTGGGCGGCGGGCTTGGGCGCGCCGGGCTTGTAGCCCGGGTTGGGGGAGGGCATTTTGGCGTCCACGGCCTTCCGCCAGGCGTGGAGCATGGCGCGCAGCTCTGCCGCCTTCTCGGGCATCGCGGGGGCGAGGTCCTTCGTCTCGCCGACGTCGTCGCGCAGGTTGTAGAGCTCGACGCGGCCGTCCTCGAAGAACTCGATGAGCTTGAGGTCGCCGACGCGGACGGCGCCGGCGGGGCTGCCGCCCTGGGGCGAGTAGTGGGGGTAGTGCCAGTAGATGGCCTGCCGATCGAGGTTGGCCGCCCCCTTGAGGAGGGGGACGAGGCTGACGCCGTCGCGATGCTGGTCGGGCCGCGCCGGCAGGCCGGCCACCTCGAGGAGGGTGGGGTAGAAGTCGGTGCTGATGACGGGGTGGCGGCACACGGAGCCTGGCCTGGTGACGCCCGGCCACTTGATGATCATGGGCTCGCGGATGCCGCCCTCGTAGACCCATCCCTTGCCGGCGCGGAGCGGCAGGTTCGAGGTCGGGGCGCCGCGGTGGGTCGAGAGGCCGCCGTTGTCGGACATGAAGACGATGGCCGTGCGATCGGCGATGCCGAGTGCGTCGAGCTTGTCGAGGATGCGGCCGACACTCTCGTCCATGCTCTGGACCATGGCCGCGTAGACGGCGTGGTCCTGGCGCTGCTTGGCCACGCTGGCGCCTTCGGGGACGAAGGGCGGGCCGTCGGGCGGCGGGAGCTTCGCGGCCTTGGCGCGGTACTTCGCCACGTAGTCGGCCTTGCCCTGGATGGGGGTGTGGACGGTGTAGTGGGAGAGATAGAGGAGGAAGGGCTCGTCGCCGTGGGCGTCGAGGAACCTGAGGGCCTCGGCGTTGAGGCGGTCGGTAAGGTACTCGCCTTTCGGGCCGTTGGGGAGCCTGGGGTTGCGGTAGGGGCTGAAGTAGCCGCCTGCGGGGCTGCCCGCGGTCCAGCCGCCGATGTTGATGTCGAAGCCTTGGTCCTCGGGCCAGAAGCCCTCGCGGCCCATGTGCCACTTGCCGACGAAGCAGGTCGTGTAGCCCGCGGCCTTGAAGGCCTCGGCGAGGGTCACCTCCTCGAGAGGCATCTGCTCGATGTACGGGGCGCCGAGGAGCTTCTTGCGGATCCTGCCGTAGAACCAGTTGGTGATGTCGATCCGCGCCGGGTACTTGCCCGTCATGATGCTCACGCGGGTGGGCGTGCAGACGGGGCAGGCGGCGTAGGCGTCGGTGAAGCGCATGCCCTCGCGGGCCAGCCGGTCGAGGTTGGGCGTCTCGTGGAACGTGCTGCCGTAGCAGCCGAGGTCGGCCCATCCGAGGTCGTCAATGAGGATGAAGACGACGTTGAGCTTCCTGCGTCTCGCCTCGGCTGCCGCGGCGAGGCCGGGCGCGGCGAGGGACGCGGCGCAGGCGCCCAGTGCTCTCAGGAAGTCGCGGCGGGTGCCGCCCTCTATGCTGCACGGCATCGCAATCCCCTCGAGGTGTGTGCGGCGGGAGGGACCATGATAGTCCGGCGTCGGGGGGCCGTCAAAGGGCCAACAGGCGCCTTGACATCCCCGGAGTGGCGTCGTATGATGCGGGCGGCGCCGAGCGGCGCGGCCGCGGGAGGGCTGGAAAGGAGTGGCCACGATGAAGGGATTCGCAGGCTTGGCCCTGTGCCTCTGGGCGGCCGCTGGGGCGTGTGGCGGCGCGGCCTCCCGGCCCTCGACGGCAACTCGGCCCTCGACGGCGACCCCGCCCTCGGCAGCGCCGACGGCGAAGCCGAAGGTCTTCATCGTCTCCGAGCTCAAGGCGCCGCTGCGCTACGGCGACGACCAGATCGGCGAGCTGCCCGAGGGCACCGAGGTCCTGGTCATCCGCGAGGCGGGGAGCTGGCTCCAGGTGCGGGTCGAGTTCGGCGATGCCTGGGTCACGGGCTGGATCAGCAAGGCTCTCGTCCAGCCGGACACGCTGGCGAAGGTCGGCATCGAGATCGGGCGCGCCAGCCTCGACTACACGTACGAGCGTCGCAGCCTGCCCGGCTACAAGTTCCTCGTCGTCCCCGTGAGGTTCACACCGAGCGAGAGCAGTCCGTCGCGGATATACTTCGAGTGGGCCGACGCGGAGACGGCTGATCTCTATCTCAAGCACAGCCGCGACAAGACAGTGCTGCCCTACGGCTTCCTCCAGCGGCAGGACATGTCGGACAAACGGAAGTTCCAGACCGAGACGAAGCGCCAGGTGGTCGATCTGTCGGGCGGCAAGCCCGTGGTCGAGACCTATGTGTTCGCAGTGCCGGCGCGGGCCAGGAGCTTCGAGCTGACGCTCAAGGAGGTGCGCCGGCCGGTCCGGCTGCGTCGCTGAGAGGGCAGGTTGCCTGTCAACAGCCGAAGAAAACGTGGGGCTGGACATGTTACCTCCCTTCGCACGGACGCTTGCGAGCTCCGGCGCGCGTGGCGTAGATGCCGTGCCTCCCATCGCGGCAAACCCAATTGTGCATTGGGTTTGGTATGCCCAGCCCCACGTTTTGTCCGAGGGGCGCACAGGTTTCGAGAGCTAGCAGTCCGTGGCAGAAGTCCTTCGCAGACGAGTGCGAGGGATTCGGGCC
>CAZDNN010000431.1:0-5685 GCA_964506385.1 uncultured Planctomycetota bacterium | reverse complement strand
CGCGACGAGAGCGAGCGCACTGGGCACGACGCTCTGCGCACGGGCCCGACAGGTCGAATCGCTCGCTTCCCCTTGCGGCAGCGTCGCTTACGGCATCAACGACAAAACCTGCTGAGGAATCCGGGTTCATCCCACAGGAGCCCCCTCGTCGCGCAGCCGGAGCAGGATGTCGGGGCAGTCCGTCCCGATCGCATCGGGCCCCAGCGCCAGGGCCTCGCGGCACTCGGCCTCGTCGCGCGCCGTCCAGACCATTACGGTGAAGCCCTCGGCCTGCCACGCGGCCACCATCTCGCGGCTCAGGCCCTCGACGCACGGATGGATGCCCTGGCAGCCAAGGCGCCGCGCCTCGGCCAGCATGTCCAGCTTCGTCACGTTCCCCAGCAGCCCCATCCGCATCGCAGGCGCGGCCGCGCGGAACGTCTCGAGGAACCCCCGGTCGAAGCTGTGCACCACCGCCGCCTCGCCCCGCGGCGCGACCATCGGCAGGAGCGCCTCGACCATCGCAGGACGCCCGTCCTTGACCTCCGCATACAGCTCGACCCCGCGCGGCACAATCGCCAACAGCTCCTCGAGGGTCGGCACGCGCTCGCCGGCAAACCGCTCGCCGAACCACGAGCCGGCGTCCAGCCGCCGCACCTCCGCCAGGGTCATCTTCTGCACGCTGCCCGCCCCGTCGGTCGTGCGATCGACATCCTCGTCGTGGATGACGACGATGCGCCCGTCAGCGGTCAGATGGAGGTCGAACTCGACGGCCTCGCAGCCCAGCTCGACCGCCGCGGCGATCCCCGCCAGCGTGTTCTCAGGATACGCCGCCCGCCACCCGCGATGTCCCAGCACGATCGGCCTCGCCATCGGCCGTCTCCTCTATATCTGCGCATGCGCGAACCAACCCACCGCCGGCCACCATCGTAGGGCTGGGGTCGCTTCGCGTCAACGTCTCCTCGGGGGCCTCGTTACAGTATCGTTACGATGGCGCGCGCTGCTTGATTGACTCCGCGGCGAGGCGAGGGATATAATGGCGGGCGGTATCCACCTGCGAAGGGGACTGTCCATGCGCGACGGCCATGCCCCGGTGTGGGCGTTGGTTCTCCTGGTCCTCGCCGCCCCGCCGCTGGCTCTGAGCGGTGCGGCGGAGGCCGAGCCGAAGGGTGCGCCCGCGGTGGCCGGGCCGCCGGAGGATCGGGAGATCCCGCCGGACCGCGGCCGCATCTACATGCTGGACGAGGACTTCGCGCTCTGCATCAAGCGCCTGCGCAGCCCCCGGACGCCGATGGAGAAGCGCATCGAGGCCGTCGGCGCCTTCGCCCTGACGAAGGACCATCGTGTCGTCCCGCTCTTCGACCGCATCGCCCGCGACGAGGCCCAGCCCATCGCGCTGCGGGTCGCCGTGCTCTGGGCGCTCGGCGAGATCGGCGACCCCCGCGGCCTGCCCACCCTCCAGTTCGCCCTCAGCCAGATGCTGCTGAAGAGCGATGCCTGGGAGTACGACCAGGGGATCCACGTCGAGCTCGACGGCCAGGTGCGCACGATCTCGCTGCGCGAGATGGTCACGGGCGAGCTCGCCCGCCTCGCCGAGCCGCTGGTCGGGAAGTACGCGGAGTTCCTCCTCCAGCCCGTCCTCGGCGGGATCACGCAGGGCGACGATCCGAAGGCCGACAAGCGGCGCGCCGCCCTGGTCACCCTGGCGGCGGTGGGCGACCGCGACGGCCGCGCGGTCCGCGCCCTGTGCACGGTGCTCCGCGCGGAGGACAAGTTCTACCCCTGGGATTTCAAGATCGTCGCGGCCCGGGCTCTGAGCGATCTGGTGGAGCGCCGCCGCAAGGCCTTCGCGGCGATGCACGCCGATGACAAGCTGTTGCCCGAGATCGGCAAGGCCTTCATCGAGGGGGCCGTCGTGACCGACGAGCCCGAGGTGCGGGAGATCGCCGGCTGGTCGCTGCGGCGGATGGGCTGGGCGGACCGCGCGGGACGGGAGCTGGCCTTCTTCCTCGAGAACCCGCTGCCCAAGAAGGCCCGCTTCCGCATCATCGAGGCGCTCGCGTCCATCCGCAGCAAGGAGGCCGCTGAGGCCATCATCCTTCAGCTCGCCGACCCCGACCCCAACGTCCGCTGGCGTGCGTGCATCGCGCTCGGTGCCACGGGCCACAAGGACCCCGCCATCGCCGTCCGCTTCCTCGCACGCCTGACCGCCAACCCGCCCGAGGCGGACCCCAAGGTTCGCCTGAAGGCGTGCGCCGGCCTCGGCCACCTCGAGGATCCCCGAGCCATCCCCCGCCTCGCGGTGGCCATGGACGACCCCGAGCCCATGGTCAGGGTCCAGGCCGCCATCGCGCTCGGGAGGATCGGGAAGGAGGCCGCCATCCCCGCCCTCGTGGGCCGCGGCCTCAAGGACCCCAGCGTCCGCGTCCGGGGCATGAGCGTCGTGGCGCTCGGCAACCTCAAGCGCGAGGAGGGCCTCAAGCCCATCGCCAGGCTCCTCGCCGACCCCGAAGCGCGCGACGAGAGCGCCGCCGTCCGCCTCGTCGCCGTCCGCGTGCTCGACCCGTTCCTCAACGCCACGGCGTCCAAAGCCCTGCTGGCCGCGCTGGGCGACCCTGACGAGAAGGTGCGGGACGCCGCCACCAAGGCGATCAAGAGCCGCCTCACCGCCAAGCCCGAGCTCTTCCTGCCCGCACTCGCCAAGGTCGTCGCGAAGGACACGGGGCCGAGCCGCGTCGGCGCCCTCCAGTGCATCGTCGAGGACTACCGCTCCTCCCTCGCCGACGCCAAGCGCAAGGCCCTCTATGACAAGCTGCTCGCCGACGCCGACAGCCCCCTCGCCGCCGCGCTGCTCGAAACCCTCGAAGACAAGAAGGCCGACGGGAAAACCCGCACACTGGCCGCAGGCTTCCTGATCGACCTCGCCTGGCGCCGCGAGCCCAAGGGCAAGGCCATCCTCACCCGAGTCGCCGCCCTCACCCGCGACATAGAGCCCGGCGTCCGCGCCGCCGCCCGCCGCGCGAAGAACTACCTCAACAACCTCCGCTGACCCTCCCCGCCAGATCGCCCAGGGCCACGGCGTTCCGCCCCTCGATCTTGAGATTCTCCCATGTCCTTACCCATCATGCCCTTACGGCCTATCCCCCTCCCCATCCGATCCCCCCACGGGCGTCGGGACGGAGCCCGCTGCGCCTGGCTCCGGCGCTCATTGCATCGCGGTTGCCGCGATGCGGGGCCGTGCCGTCGCCTGGAGCGGACAGGGCTCACGCGCTCCTAACCGCTTCGCCATGCTCATCTTGTGGTCCGGGACCGGTGAAGACGGCACGCCGGGCGGGGGCGAAGTCCACAGTTCCGAACGACAGGCGGCCTAGCGCGTGCGGCAGCCACAAGGTTCTCCACCTCGTAAGTGTTTGCAGACAAGCTTGTTGCGGAGCTCGGGCGGCGCGGCCGTGCGGGCCTTGGTACGGGATTTGCTGGCTTGTCCCTTGTCGTGGGGAGCGCCTGATCCAGGCGCACATGCGCCAGCCTCGGGAGCAGCGTCCCGAGGCTGGCGCCCGCTCTTTCTCACTGCGAGCTAGACCGCGACAGGCTGTCCCGTCGCCATCGACTCGGTGGCGGCGAGTGAGAGGGCGAGGGACTTGCAGGCGTCGGCGTAGGTCGAGCGGATCCGCCTCCTGGTCTTCCCCTTGGTGCGGATCGCGTCGATGAAGGCCTCGTCGATCTCCTGCCCGAAGTCCACCGCGTTGGTGAACTCCTCGCGGTGGTTCGGCTCGATGACGGTCACGGACCGCCGCTCGACGTACTCGATCCGAGCGTCGGTGCAGTAGATGTCGATGCCGACCTTGCCCACGCCCTTGAAGCAGCACCCGCTGTAGACCGTCCCGATCAGCCCGCTCTTGAACGTGAGTGACACCGCCGAGACGTCCTCGACGTCGTAGTTCGGCACGTGGGTCATAAGCCCTGTGCTGCCAATGGCATAGACGGTGGTGACCTCGCCGAAGAGGTAGCGCATCATGTCGAAGATGTGGGTGGTCTGCTCGGTGTGCTGGCCCCCGCTTTGGGCCTTGACGCGCCACCAGGCGACGCCGGGCATGCCGCCCATCCAGTAACCCATGGCGGTGGCGACGCTGCGCTTGCGCAGGATGCGCTTGAGGGCGGCGATGATGTCCTGGTAGCGGTCCTGGTACCCCACCGAGGATAGGACGCCGGCCCTCCTGATGGCGGCGCGGACCTCGAGCGCGAGGTCCATGGACAGGGCGTGAGGCTTCTCGACGAACAGATGGCAGCCGCGTGCCACCGCGTCGAGTTCGTAGGGGCCGTGGGCGAAGGGCGGGGTGCAGACGTAGACGGCATCGGGCTTCGTCGCGTCGAGCATCCGCCGGTGGTCCTTGTAGGCCCTGGCCTTGAACTGCTTGGCGCGGGCCGCGGCCTTCTCGGGCACGGCGTCACAGAAGCCGACGATTCGGACATCCTGGATCTTCTCGAGATGCCCGAGGTGGAACCCTGCGATGCCGCCTGCCCCGACGAACGCAACCTTGATGGCCATCTTCCGCTCCTCTGCGGAGGCTGGGCGTGGTCGGCGGGGCACGCACCCCGCCAGCGACGGCGGGGATTCTAGCACTGGGGCGGGGCCGAGTCAAGGCTTCATCTTACGGCGCCGGCCGCCTCGTCGTGCTGTCGCCATAAGCCCAGGAACGGCGGCGTCTTGCTGCCACATGTGTGAGTTTGTAACAAACTGTAAAATGGCGGCCCGAGGCAGAGATTTGACGAAACAATCCGGCCGCTCGACCGACTAAACTGGCAGAGACGCCCGCTAGGAGGTATATCCCGTGCGATGCCAACGCCCTGGTTGTGGGAAGCCGGTCGGAGAGGGACGGCGGAAGTACTGTTCCGACAGGTGTGCGCGGATCGTGAACCGCGATAGCGCGACCGCTCGCGCGCGGCGCCGCCAGGCGGCCATCGCCGCCAAGGGCGGGCCCCACGTCGCCCCGCGGATCTGCCTGTCCTGCGACAAGACCTTCCTCTCCGAAGGGCCGTGGAACCGTATCTGCCCGCGCTGTAGCGAGCGCAACGTGGCGGTGCCGCCGCGTGCTTCAGCCTCGCGGTCCAACCTCAGCGGCCGCGACCTCGACAGCATCCTCGGCGATTAGCGGCGCACCCGCCGACGACGACCCCGCTCCGCCCCCCGTCTACTCGATCGACGGGGGGCGGAGCATGTCCAGCCGCGAATGCCTCGCCACGTCCCCCCCGCGGAGTATGGCCCCTGATAGCGGTAGACCGGCTTATATCTTCAATCGTCCTCGTCGTCGTCGTCCTCGTCCTCGGATTCCGTTCACTCGTCCCACGCTCCTGCTTGGGAAGCAGAGAAACCAGAGAAGGTATACGAGCACGGCCCCAAGGGCGCTTCGCATTGACGCCAGAGGTGACCGGAAGCCCAATCGACGACGAGGACGACGACGACGACGAGAACGATGAAGAGGGACTACCGCTTCCGGGAGTCATCCTCCCCCCACACCCGGCCTTGACAAGCCCACACCGCCCAGATACCATCCGCGCAGCCAATGGCCCCCAGAGACATGCCCATGACGAATCGCCCCGCCGCCGGCCCGCTCGCCATCGCTCTCCTCGTCGCCGCGGTCGCCCGTGGGCCCCTCGCGGCTGGCGAGGCCGCCGACATCGTCCGCCGGCACCTCGACCGCTTCAAGA
>CAZDNN010000430.1:0-5707 GCA_964506385.1 uncultured Planctomycetota bacterium | reverse complement strand
CCTGCCAAGCCGTACGGAAATCGGCGTGGAGCTCTGACAGCGCAACCGCCACCCGTGGTGCACGCGTCTTGACGCAGGCGCCGCCGCGCGCTAAGCTCGGCGCCCGGCGGAACGGCGTCACGAGGTGCTTCATACACAGGAGGGTCGGCGTGATGGCGAAGACACTGGCGATCGATGGCGGCAGACCCGTCTGCTCCGAGCCCTGGCCCCAGTGGCCGTGGTTCCCCGAGAAGGCTATCCAGGACGCGGCCGACTGCCTGCGCTCGGGGAAGGTCAACTACTGGACCGGCACCCGCGGCATGGAGTTCGAGGAGAAGTTCGCCGACTGGTGCGGCACCCGTTTCGCCGTCTCGACCTCCAGCGGCACCAGCGCCCTCCACGTCGCCCTCGCGGGCCTCGACATCGGGCCGGGCGACGAGGTCATCTGCACGACCTACTCGTTCATCGCCTCGAGCTTCTGCGTCTGCCAGGCGGGCGCCATCCCCGTCTTCGTCGATGTCGAGCGCAAGACCCACTGCATGGACCCCAAGGCCATCGAGGCCGCGATCACGCCGCGCACTAAGGCCATCATCCCCGTCCACCTCTACGGCAACGTGTGCAACATGACCGCCATCATGCGGATCGCCCGCCGCCACAAGCTCCGCGTCATCGAGGACTGCGCCCAGGCTCACGGCGCGACCTGGCACGGGAAGAAGGTCGGCACCATCGGCCACGTCAATGCCTTCTCCTTCTGCCAGAGCAAGACCTTCACCACCGGCGGCGAGGGCGGGATGGTGACCACCGACGACGAGGACGTGGCCTGGGCCTGCCGGTCCTTCCGCGACCACGGCTACGACGTGGCCGAGCGCCTGCGTCTGCTCGAGCTCGAGGCCAAGCTGCCCTACATCCACAACCGCGTGGGCTTCAACTACCGAATGACCGAGGTCCAGAGCATCCTCGGCATCCACCATCTGGCGCGGCTGGATCGCTGGAACCTCAAGCGCCGCAGGAAGTTCGGGACCTTCCTCAACGCTGAGCTCGGCAAGCTCCCGGAGGTGCTCCATGTGCCGCCGCACGACCCGCCGAAGGTCGAGAATGGCTTCTGGGTCTACCCGCTCGTCCTCGACATAGATCGGGTGAGGTGCACGGTCCGCGAGTTCGTCGCCGCCCTCGGCGCCGAGGGCATTCCCTGCGGCCCCGTCTTCTGGCCACAGAGCTACAAGGAGAAAGCCTACTGGAACCGCCGAGGCTTCGGCCGCTTCAACTACCCCTTCGGCGACCCCAAGGCCCGCAAGGCCGCGACCGACTACAGGAAGGTCCACTGCCCCAACGCTGCTTGGCTGGAGGAGCGCACCCTCGTGCTCTACACCCTCCAGCCCGTCTACTCGATGAAGCTGTTGCGCCTGGTCGTCAAGGCGGTCAAGAAATGCCTGGCCGCATACCGTAAGTAGTGGCAGGCTGGATGGTTGGATGGATGGATGATTGGAGGAAGACGGAGGATCTGTATGGCAGCTCCTCCTTCGTCTCCGGTCATCCACCCATCCAGCCTTCCATCCATCCCGGCTCTCTCGTCAGGAGGGTCTCCCCATGGCCATCGGCTGGGGCGTGATCGGCGCCGGCGGCATCGCCCGCCGCAGGACAATTCCCGAAGGCATCATCCCCGCTCGGGGCGCCAGGCTCGCCGCGGTGATGGATGTGGATGGTCAGGTGGCGACGGAGGTCGCCGAGGAGTTCGGCGGCGCGGCCTATGCCGAGATCGAGCCGCTGCTGGCGCGGGACGACGTGGATGCCGTCTATATCGCGACGCCGGCCTATGTGCATGCAGAGCAGGCACTTGCGGCGATCAGGGCGGGCAAGCACGTCCTCGTCGAGAAGCCCGTCGCCATGACCGCCGACGAGGCCAGGAAGATTGCGGCTGCGGCCAGGCGCAAGGGCGTGACTGTCGGCACCGGCTTCATGATGCGCCACCACGGCGCCCACCGTAAGATCAAGCAGCTCCTCGACAAAGGGACCATCGGCGCCCCCGTCCTCGGCCGCGCGCAACTGAGCTGCTGGTACCCGCCCATCGACGGCGCCTGGCGGCAGGACCCGAAGCTCGGCGGCGGCGGGTCGTTCATCGACATGGGCAGCCACTGCTTCGACCTGCTCGAGATGTTCCTCGGCCGCACCATCGAGGTCCACGCCTTCGTCGCAAGTCTTGTCCATGCCTACAGAAGCGAAGACACGGCGCTCGTCACCTTCCGCTTCAAGTCCGGCGCCGTCGGCGTCGTGGACACCCTTTTCAACGTGCCGGACGAGGCGTCGAAGAACGTCCTCGAGCTCTACGGCTCGGCCGGCAGCATCCGCTGCGAGGGCACCATCGGCCAGGCGCCCGGGGGCACGGTCCGGCTCATCGCCGTCCAGGGCGGCGGCTACGACGCCCAGCAGCAGCGCAAGATCAGCAGGGAGCGGCTCATCCGCTTCCGCGAGGCGAACACGTATCGTGCTGAGATAGAAGACTTTACGCGTGCCATCCGCGCCGGCCGCCCGCCCGCCGTGCCTATCGAGGACGGGATCTGGAACATGAAGGTCGTGGATGCCGCCTACCGCTCCGCCCGCACAGGCCGCCGCGTCAGAATCCGCTAGGAAAAGACTCCAGGTGTCTCTGCCTGCCGCCTAACCTACTGGCGCGACGAGCCTTACAGCATCGAAGGGAACCGCTGATGGCCGAGCATACGCCCCACCAGAAGGGGATCATCCGCCGCTACTACGAGCACAAGCCCGACATCATGCTCCAGCGGCTCGGCGAGATCGTCTCCGAGCTGGCCGTCGAGGAGGATGAAAAGAAGCGTCGCCGGCTCTGGAGCCGTGCCGAGAAGGCACTCCGCCAGCTCAAGGTCCCGAGCTGGCGCATCGCGAAGATCTTGGAGAGCCACGACATCAACCAGCTCGCGAAGGTCATCGAGGACTTCTTCTGAGGCCGCCCGCAAAGGGGGCCTTTTCCGACATGCAGGGGGGCCTTTTTCGCCATGTCCCGGCTCGCCGCACTCCTGACTGCCCTGTTCGCGGCCCAAATGCTTGATGCTGCGGTGGTTACGGCCATCGAGGGGCGGGATCTGGTCGTCACGGCGCCCGGCTACCGCCTCCGGGTCAACCGCGACGCCTGCGCCCTCGACCTCGAGCTGCGCGACGGGCAGGGCCGCTGGCGCCGGGTGAGCCGGCGGCACGGCCAGCCGGAGTTCGCCATCCTGCGCGGCGGCCAGGTGGCCAGCTCGGCAGGCGCGCAAGCCAGGGTCCGGCACGAGAGGCGCGGTGAGGCCGTCGCCATCGGCCTGACGACGGTCCTGGCCGCGGACCGGCCGGTCATCGCCCGCCTCGACCTGTTGTGCCTGGACCGGGGCATCCTCATCCGCTACGCGCTGGATGGCGCGCCGGCTGACGCCGTGACGTGGCCGCTGCCGCGCCTGCTGCTGGCGGAGGAGCTCTTCGACGCCTACGCCTTCTGGGACGGCGAGGACCGGCTGCACGCCGGCCGCATCGCGCCGCTCGGCGATCGCGACCGCTACATGGGCGTCTCGCCCTGGGGCCGGGCTGGCGACGTGGCCGGGCGGCTGAGCGCGCGGCACCCGGCGGTCATCGCCCGAGGCGAGAAGAGCGGGGTCGCGCTGGGGGCGGTCCTCCTCCCCGGCAAGACAAACCAGTCGGTATGCCACTCGTTCGTCCAGCGCTACCGTCCCGGCCACCTCTACTTCTACCCCGCGCTGACACGAGCCGCGGCCGCGAAGCACGGGGCCTGGGGCTGGCTCGCCCCGTTCCCGACTGCCGACGCCGCCGCGGCGGCCAAGGTCGAGCAGCTCCTCGCCGAAGGACGGACGCTCATGGCCGGCTTCAAGCCCATCGCGCCCGAGCCCGACCCCGTCTGGACCCAGACCCTGCCGGACTTCCCTGCCGCGCTCCGCCGCCCGAAGCCGGTCGAGGACATCCGCCAGGCCGCGGTCTTCACGGTCCACGAGACAATCGGCTCCGCCTACGGCCTCGGCCTCGCCCGCAAGGTCGGCTCCGACGTCCTCGTCCGCGCGTGGTTCAAGTGGCACAACGCCGCCGACTGGCCGAGGTCCGCCCCGCTCATCCCGCAGGCACACGCGCTCGGCGCGCTGTGGGGTGGCGGCATCACCTGCTCGGCGCTCTACCACGGCGAGAACGGCCTGACCGAGGAGCAGGTGCTCGACATGGCGACCCGCGGCCCCGACGGCCGGCTCGTCGATGCCTGGGGCGAGAAGGGCACCCGCCACGGCACCCTCTCGAATCCCCGCTACCTCGACTACCTGTTCCGCTGGTGCCGCCAGCAGATCGACCTCGGCGCCGACTACCTGTTCATGGACGAGATCAACGCGGCCCTCCAGGCCAACGAGGGCTTCGACGACCACTCGATCCGCGACTTCCGCACCTGGCTCATCCGCCAGCGGGGCTGGAAGCCCGACGACCCGCGCTGGACGCACCAGCTCAAGGTCGACCTCGCCGACAAGGCCGTCTGCCCCGACGGCACGATGGGCTCCTTCCACTACCGCGCATATCTCAAAGCCCTCGGCCTCGTCGCGAAGCCACACTCCGCCGAGAACCCGCTGCACCAGGAATGGCACCGCTTCCGCCGCGAGCGCGATGACCGCGCGTGGAAGACCCTGACCGACCGCATCCGCGCCTATGCGAAGAGCAAGGGCCGCCGCATCCTCATCAGCGCCAACGGCCTCGCACGCTACGTGGACCTCCAGGTGCTCGGCGTATGGGGCGACTGGCGGGTGAAGGACGGCCGCATCGACCTCTCCGACAGCCAGATCCAGACGTGGGCCTCGACCGTCGCATCCGGCTGGGCGCTGGCTGGGCGGCGGGTGCCCGTCGTCTTCTTCCACGACTGGGGCTTCGGCGGCTTCCCGTGGATGAAGGTCTCGCCCGCGGACCGCCGGCTGTGGATGCGGGTGCGGGGCGCCGAGATCTACGCGGCTGGCGGCTTCTTCGCCTTCCCCGTCCACGGCCCCTTCGGCCAGGACTCCCGCCGCGACGGCACCCTCGCCGAGATCGCCCGCCAGACGGCCTTCTACCAGCGCCACCGCGACCTCTACCTCAAGGCCCGCGTCGTCGGCTTCGAGCCGCTGCCGACCGACGCCGCCGACCTCAGCCTCGCCCTCTGGCGCCGCGACGACCCGCCCGCCCTACTGCTCCACGTCATCAATCGCCAGGCCCGCGACGGCCAGCCCGTCCGCCGCACCGACCTCTCGGTCACCGTCCCCGTGGATCGGATGCCCCGCGCCATCCGCGTCGTCTCGCCCGACTGGCCGGGCGAGCGGGAGGGCAGCGCCGCCATCGAGCGCGACGGTGTGATCGTCACCCTCCCCGCGCTTGAGGCCTATGCCGTTGCCATCCTCGACTACGACAAGCTGCCGGACGTCTCGCTCGCCGCGCGTCGCATCGTCCCGAGCCGGCGCTGGGCGCGGCCCGACCGCAGCGAGTTCGCAGTCCGTCCCGACGGCACCGTTGCCGACGCCTGGTCACTCAACGGTTACCTCCAGGGCAAGCTCCACACCCACCTGCGCAACCCGCCCACCTTCCTCGTCAATCTTCCCAAGGGCGGCGAGCTTCAGGTCCACGTCCAGGCCGTCGCCACCCAGGGCGCCCGTCTCGAGTGCCTCCTCGACGGCAAGCTCCTCAAGGCCATCGACCTGCCCGACCGCGACGGCCGCAACGACGGCTCCGC
>CAZDNN010000429.1:0-5732 GCA_964506385.1 uncultured Planctomycetota bacterium | reverse complement strand
AGTCGGCAGCGCTTTGCGGAGGAAGCCCCCTACCGGACCGACTGCGCGTCACCGGTCTCGATCCGACCGTCCACGAGCCTGACGATGCGGGCGGTCGTGGCTTCGAGGAGGTCGCGGTCGTGTGAGACGACGAGGGCGGCCTGAGGCAGGTCGGCGAGGATGGCGCGCAGGCGGGCGTCGTGCTCGTCGTCCAGGCCACCCGTCGGCTCGTCGAGCAGCAGGACATCGGGCTCCATCGCGAGGACGGCAGCGAGCGAGACCAGGCGCTTCTCCCCGCCCGAGAGCTTGTAGGTGATGCGGTCCTCGTAGCCCGTGAGGTCAAGACGCGCGAGGACGTCAGCGACGATGGCGGCCGCCTCATCGCGGCTCTTGCCCAGGTTGAGCGGCCCGAAGGCCACGTCCTCGGCCACCGTGGGGCAGAAGAGCTGGTCCTCGGGGTCCTGGAAGAGCAGGCCCGCGCGCTGGCGCACCTCGATGAAGTCGGCCTCGACCCGCCGCACCTTCCCAAATGCCTCGATCTCGCCGCCCGTGGGCCGCAGCAGCCCGACGATCAGATGCAGCAGTGTCGTCTTCCCGCTGCCGTTCGCGCCCGTCAGCCCCACCCGCTCCCCAGCCGCCAGCGCGAAGTCCAGGCCCTCGAGCACGGGCCGCGCCCCGTCGTAGGCGAACGAGAGCTTGCGCAGGATCAACAGTGGCTCAGTCATCGACGGCAGCACACCTCACAGCGGCGTCGATCGCCCCGTCTCCCAGGGTCGGACACGAGATGGAGGTGGACGGGTGGAGGAATGGATGGATGGATGGATGGATGGGAGAATGAGCAGGCTTCCAGCACAGTCCCTTCCTCTGCTCCATCCATGCACCCTGCCAGTCCTCCAGTCATCCACTCATCCACCCATCCACCCATCCACTCATCCACCCATCCACTCCACCCACGCCAGCACAACGAGCGTCGCCAGCGCCAGGCCGGCGAAGACGGCGTCGCGGCGCGCGAAGGCGAAGTGGTCGAGCACGTAGAAGCGGCCGCGGAAGCCCCGACACTTCATCGCCGCAACGATCCGCTCGCTGCGGTCCAGGCTCTTCACCAGCAGCATCCCCACCAGATAGCCGATGCTGCGGTATGTGTGGCGGGTCATCCGAGGACGGAAGCAGCGCACCCTCATCGCCTGACGCAGGCGATGGTACTCGTGGTGGAGCACGTCGATGTAGCGGACGGTGAAGAGGAAGAGATGGGCGAGCTTCTCCGGCACCCGCAGGTGGACGAGGGTGTGGCCCAGGGTCGTCAGCTCGAGGGTGCCGAGGAAGGCCGTGAGCGCGAGCACGATGGCATTGGCCTTCAGCGTGATGGCCGCGGCCAGGAGCACTCCCGCCCGCATCACCGACAGCGGCCCGATGTGGAACAGCGCCGGCTCGTACGTGGTGAAGGGCAGGACGAGCCAGAGCAGCAGCATGAATCCGTTCAGCGCCGCCAGCCGCCTGGCCACCGGCCGCCACGGCAGCCGCGCCGCGACGGCCAGGGCCGCCGCGAGTGCCAGCCCCGCGCCCAGGACCTCGAAGCTCTGGCTCACCGCAACCAGCACCGAGAACGCCACCGCCGCGAGCACGCGGGCGCGCGGGTCGAGACGATGCACCAGCGAGTCGCCCTGGGAGAAGGTGTCGCAGACCACGGCGCGTCAACTCGATGGCTGCTCGGGATCGCCCGCGTCGCGGCGCCGGCGCCCCAGGAAGTAGAAGGCCAGCCCTCCCAGCCCCATAATGTAGCCGATCCCGCCCAGAATGTCGCGCAGCCGCCGCCGCTCCTCGGACTGCTCGATCTGCTCCCGCAGCGGCCGCACCTCGTCGCGCACCGCCTGCGCCACCAGCGCCCTGAGATCGGCGGCCGGTGGTGTCACGGACGTGCTCGGGGCCTTGGGCGCCGCCCCCGCCCGCGTCGTCGGCTTCGGCTCGGCAGCGCCGAGAGCAGGGAGATCCCTGGCGAGATCGGCGGCCTCGACAGTGAAGGTCGCCCTGTGGCCATCGGCCGTCTCGGCCACCAGCTCGTAGTCGCAGCGGAATGCGACCGGGATGGTGAACTCGCCTTCGGCGTTCGTCGTCGCCTCGCCCGCCTTCGAGCCGTCCGAGGCGAGCGCCGTGACCGTGAGGCCCCGCGCGCGACCCCCGCCAGGGAAGTAGACATAGCCGCTAATCGCCTTCCCCTCCCCCATCGCGAAGATCTTCAGCTTGTGCGCACGAGCCGGCGATGCGACCGCCAGGAGGACGAGCAGTAGCCCTAAGTCCCTACCATGTCTACCCATACGCCGTCCCCTCTTCCGATGCGCTCTCCCCCGGCGCCTCGAGCAGCTCGGGGCGAACCTGTCGGAGGAACGCGACGACCCCCCCAGTCACCAGCCCCTCGATGACCGCTACGGGAACGTGCGAGCCCAGCGCAAGCACCGCCACCTCCCGGAAGGCGCGGCCCGTCGTCAGCAGCGCCCCCGCCAGCAGCACGCACCCGCCCACGATCCCAAGCACACCCGCACCGGCACCGAGCAGGAACGCCGACGGGCCGTGCGAACGCCGTATCCAGCGGCTGAGCAACAGGTAGCACAGCAGCGCCGGCGCCCCCATCACCACTGTGTTGACGCCCAATGTCGTCAGCCCGCCGAAGCCGAACAGCACGGCCTGGAGCAGCAGCGCGACCAGCAACGCCGGGAACGCCGCCCAGCCGAGAATCACCCCAACCAGCCCGTTCAGCACGAGATGCACACTCGACGGCCCGATGGGCACGTGGATCAGCGAGGCCACAAAAAACGCCGAAGACAGCACGGCCACGCGAGGCACCCGCTCGTAATCCAGCTTCCGCAGCCCGATGGCCACGCCGACCGTGGCCAGCGCCGCACCAACGACCAGCACGGGCGGCGACAGGATGCCCTCGGAGATATGCATGGCCCTCGCCTCAGCGGCGCCTTGCCCGGCCGCATCGCGACACAGGCTCCCAGCCTAACGCGGCCCGTGGCCGCAACCCAAGAGGAAAACTCGGGCCGGGCACACTAGAAAACAAAGCCAACTCCGTTGGCTTTGTTTGCCTCTTCAACAGCTCCCCAGCCACATCACTTGCCAGCGAAGGGCAAGCCTTACGGGATCGGGCGCAAAGCCGCTCGATCCCATAAGGTGTGCCCAGTCCGAGTTTTCCTCGCCCCAACATGCGCGCAAGGCGCGCATGTTGCGCAGGGAGACTCTACCAGAAGCCCCGCCACGATCCAACCGCCGGCACGGCTACTTCATGTCCACGGTCCGCACCCAGATCAGGGCGCCCAACTCGACATCCACCTTCTTGCCTGCGGGGTTCGCCATCTTCTCGTCGCCGTCCAGCAGGGCGGCGAAGCCCCACCAGCCGGCCCGCGGCATGACGTAAGTGAAGACCCCGCTTGCATCTGCCTTGATCACCTGGGTGGTGAACGGGTCGGCCGGAATGCCCACCCTCTTCCCCTCGTTGTAGTACTCGACCTCGATCTCCGCGAAGGGCACCGGCTTGCCGGCCTTCTTGACCACCCCGCGGAAGGCATTCCCCGTCCAAAGCCCGTAAGGCCGCACCAGCGGCTCGATCTCCACCGGGAACCCGACCATCGCGTCCCACCCCTCCTCCGCCCCGAACGCATCGACCACCACCTTCGTGTAGTGGACGATCATCTTCCCCTCCGCCGGCTCCCAATACGGCGCCGGCTCGATGTAGAAGACGTAGTCGCCCGGCGCCTTCACGCGGTAACTCGCGTCGTACCCAGTCTTTCCGTCCACCTTTTTCGGCCTCAGCGAGCCCTTGAGATCCTGCTTCTTCCCACCGACGAGGACGCCGAACCGCCTGGGCTGCGCCATCTCCATCGCCGGCCCCTGCTCCATCGGGTGGGTGAAGACGACGTTGAGCGTCACCGTCTTCGTGCCCTCGGCCGTCACGATGTCGGTCGAAGGGATGAGCACCTGGAAGTGCGCCCAGGCCGGGCACGCCGCCAGGACCGCCACCGCCGCCGCCATCCACACCATCGCACGCGTCCTGGCCATCGTCGGATCCTCCTTCGCCAGAGCGGACCGCGCTGTAGCACGCTTGCTCCGATAGTAGCACGAACGCCCGCGCAGATCAAGCCCAAATCGCCTCGCCAAAGGGGGCCAAATCGGACATTAGGCCCGGCGGAGGTCGGCGATCGACCCAACACGCCAGCACATATACACATAGGGAGATTCGGCCCGGATCAGGCCTCGGCGGCGGGCGGATCGTAGCTCACGATGAGCAACTCGCGGCCGGTCACCTTCCGCTCCTTGCGGCCGGCGGCGCGGTCGCGGTTGCTCTTGGCATAGCGGCCGCAGTACTTCCAGGCGAGCGGGATGATGCGCCAGCCCGAGCCCCGATAGAGCTCGCGCACCTCGGGCCGGTCGTCGTAGGAGATCATCACCTTGGCCGGCGTCGCCGCGAGCAGGTCGCGGAGCAGCTCGTGCTGCTCGATCGCGAAGTGGCCCTCATAGAGCTTCGAGGTCGGGGCATCGAGGCTGTCGCGGTAGTAGGGCGGGTCGGCATAGACGAAATCGTCGGGCCGCAGGCCGCGAAGGCAGCGCTCGAAGGGCAGGCAGGTGATCCTCACCCGCCGGAGCTTCTCGGAGCAGTCGCGCAGATGCGCCAGCTTCCGCTCGATCCGCGACCACCCCCCCGGATTGCTGAAGTACAGGCGCGACCGCCGCGCCGGATCGTAGACGACGCGGCCCGACCATACCGTGCGGTTGATGAAGTAGAACTGCACGGCGCGCTCGACCAGGGCATCGTCGCCGCTGGCTTCCATCAGGTCGCGGCGCTCGGTCCAGCGGTCGAACGTGGCCCGCAGCTCGTGCTCGTCGGCCGCGGGCTGGGCGCGGCAGAGTTCGGCGAAATCGTCGAAGTGGTCGCGGACCACGCGCCAGAAGGCGTAGAGGCCGGGGTGCAGGTCGTTGATCCAGTTGCGCCGGGCCTTCGGCTTGCGCAGGAAGATGGCGCCGCCGCCGAGGAAGGGCTCGCGGTAGCCGGTGTGGTCCTCGGGGATGAAGGGCAGGAGCTTGAGGGCGACCCGCGATTTGCCGCCGGGGTAGCGCAGCGGCGAGACGAGGGCCTGGGTGGGATCGACGTCCATAGGGCCTTTCAGCGTGGATCGAGGGAGTGGTGTACGGCTGGCCGCCCGGAATGATCAATGCTGAACGCTGAATGTTGAATGCTGGATGGCGGACCCATCAGAGGCCCCGACCTTTGCCCACGCCTCTGGGCCAGCCCCGGGCCGTTCGCTCCGCGAGAAGTAAGAGCGGTGTCGAGCCACCGCACTCCATACAAGACCCCGTCCACAGGCCTACAGCCGTATGCGGGACCTTTGGAGTGCGGCGGCTTGACGCCGCTATGGCTTCCAGCGGAGCGGTCGTAGACCCCACTGTCCGCTGCCGGTGCCGACCGCAGAAGATGTGGCCAGGGATGAGCCAGAGGCCCTGAGCCGTTCACCTCGGGATTCAGCATTCGGCGTTCATCATTCATGATTCCACCGGCCGCTGCCGGCTCGGGGGCTGTCAGGATTCCGCGATGGCTTCGAGGGGCTTGGCGTTGCCGAAGTAGATGTCGGCGCACGGCGTCGGGGCGGCCCAGCGGCAGGCATTGGCGATGACCTTGAGCACCCCCTGGTGGTGGTATATCGGGTAGCTCTCGTGGCCGGGTCGGAAGTAGAAGATGCTGCCCTTGCCCCTGTGGTAGCAGC
>CAZDNN010000428.1:0-5739 GCA_964506385.1 uncultured Planctomycetota bacterium | reverse complement strand
CGGGCGGCGCTGAAGGGACAGGCCGAGCCGGCGGCCTTCGCGTCCTACGACGACCTGCTCGCCTCTGACGCGGTGGACGCGGTGGTCGTCTGCACGCCGAACCACCTGCACGGGGCGATGGCCCTCGCCGCGGTCTGGGCGGGGAGGCACGTCTACGTGGAGAAGCCGCTGGCGACCGTGCCCGCGGAGTGCCCGCCCATCGTGGCCGAGGCGGAGGACGCCGCGCTGGTGGTCCAGGTGGGGGTGGAGCTGCGGTACTCGGACGTGGCGACGACGATGCGGCGGCTCATCGCCGAAGGGGCCATCGGCGAGCCGGCGCTCGTGCACACGAATGTCTGGCGGTCCTGGGGCGCCCCCGGAGCGTGGCGGGCCGACGCCGAGCAGTCGGGCGGCCAGTTCCACGAGTTGTGCATCCACTACATCGACCTGCTCGGCTACCTGGCGGGCCAGCCGCCGAAGTGGGCGACGGCCGCGGGCGGCTCGCGCCTGGGCATCCGCGACGTGGACTACTTGTTCACCACGATCGGCTACGAAGGCGGCGCGGTGGGGAGCTTCGGCATGTGCCTGTTCGCCGCGGGGGGCGGGAGCGACATCACGGTGGAGGCCATCGGCCTCGAGGGCCGGCTCGTCGGCGAGATCGTGGGCGGAACGGTCACCCTGACGCCCAAGGATGGCGAGCCCGAGGACAGGTCGCCGCAGCGGTCCGGCGACGAGGTCTTCGGCTTCCCCGGCTCGCTCGAGAGCGCCCAGTCCTTCGTCGATTGCATTCGGACGGGCTCGACGCCATCGGCGGATGCGGTTGAGGGCGCGCGCCTCTGCTGCATCTGCGAGGCCGCGCGCCGCAGCCTCGCCGATGGCGGCGAGCGCGTCACCATTGACACTGTCGCAGGATGAATCTCACCACGGAGACACAGAGGACACAGAGAAGAGAACAGGAGATCCCTATAGCGGGCGTCCGCAGGACGCCCACCCTCAAACCCTGTTTTCTTCTCCTCTCTTCTCTTCCCTCCGTGTCCTCTGTGTCTCTGTGGTTACCGCCTCTTCTCTTGTTCCTGGAGGCCACCGATGAAGGCAGGCTTCGCCGAGCGGGATATCACGCCGCGCAAGGGGATGGAGCGCCCCGGCGGCTACGGCAAGGCGTTCCACGACGGCAACGTGCACGATCCGCTGAAGGTGCGTGCCGCGGTGTTCGACGACGGGACGACGCAGGTGGCGCTGGTCGGCTTCGACGCCTGCTTCATCCCGCGCCAGCTCGTCGTCGCGGCCCGGGGTGACATCGAGACGGCGTGTGGCATCGCGCCGGAGGCGGTGATGATCGGCGCGTCCCACACCCACGCCGGCGGCCCGACGGGGATGGTGCAGCCGGGTGAGTTCGACCACGCCTCGGGCCTCGTCAAGAAGCTCGCCTACGAGCAGTCGTCGTGCGCCGACCCGGAGTACCTGGCGATCTGCCGCAAGGCGATCGTCGAGGCCGTCGCCGAGGCGAGCAAGGGCCGCGTCGAGGCCAGGGCCTGCGTCGGCTCGGGGCACGAGGCCACGGTGAGCTTCAACCGCCGCCAGCGCATGAAGAACGGCCTGTGCTACTCGCACGCGGGCAAGGGCAATCCCGACATCATTGGCTACGCTGGCCCCATAGACCCCGAGGTCGGCGTCATCGGCGCCTTCGACGGCGCGGGCACGCTGCTCGGCTGCGTCGTCAGCTTCGCCTGCCACGGCACGACGGGGCCGGGCCGCACGTCGGCCGACTGGATCTACTACCTCGAGCAGACGGTCCGAGGCGTGATGGGCGAGGGCACGGTCGTGGTGTTCCTCAACGGCGCCTGCGGCGACGTGACGCAGGTGGACAACCTGAGCCTGCGGGGGCGGGAACTGGAGTTCGGCGAGCGAGCGGCGAAGATCGTCGGCCGCGGGGTCGGCGCCGAGGCGGTCAAGGTGCTGACCAGCGCCGAGCCGGGCGGCCTGGGGCCGATGGCGGCGAGGGCCGAGGTGCTCCGCATCCCGCGCCGCAGGCCGTCGGCCGCGCGGCTCGCGCGCTGCCGCGAACTCGTCGAGCAGGAGCCGCCCCCCTGTGGACCGGTCGAAGCCACCTTCGCGAAAGAGATCCTGATGCTCGACGCCATCCTGGCGAAGCGGCCGGTCGCCGACGTCGAGGTCCAGGCCGTGCAGGTCGGGCCGGCGGTGTTCCTGGCGAATCCCGCCGAGCTATTCTGCCAGCTCGGGCTCGACATCAAGAAGGGATCGCCCTTCCCCCTCACGTATCCCGTCGAGCTGGCGAACGGATGCTGCGGCTACGTGCCGACCGAGGAGGCCCTCGGCCCCCACGGCGGCGGCTACGAGACGAGGCTCACGGCTTACAGCAACCTCGAGCCCAAGGCGGGTACGACCATCGCCGAGGCCAGCATCCGCCTCGCCCGCTCGCTCACACCGGGCGCCGTGCCCGAGCCGCCGAAGGTCAAGGCCCCAGGCAAGCCCTGGGCCTACGGCGCCGTGCCGCCTCCCGCGCGAAAAAAAAACCAGTGAGATTAATGCCCTTTAATCCTGCAT
Source organism: uncultured Planctomycetota bacterium (assembly GCA_964506385.1). Taxonomy (GTDB): domain Bacteria; phylum Planctomycetota; class PUPC01; order DSUN01; family DSUN01; genus CAZDNN01. The sequence continues at coordinate 3,195 of CAZDNN010000428.1, read as the reverse complement.
TCACCCTCGGTTAACCATCCTGCGCTATACTGGAAGTGGTTGGAAAGACGGCCCTGTTAGGGCGACGGTCATCGGGTCGGTGGCCGGGAGAGAAGCCGGGTCGCAGCCCGGCTTTTCTCATGAGAGACAGGCAGAGGCCCGCTCGGGCCGCCTGAGCGGGCTCTGCCTTCCTTCCCGCAGCACGGTTCATCCCCCCAGTTGCTGCACACAGACGCACCCCGTCCGCTACATTTTGTGGTTTTCGTTTGACAGCGGCCCTGCGCATCGCTAGAATCCGTCCATCGGGCCCAGGGCAACCCCGGGGACCATAAGTCCAGTGGAGGTTGTATGATCCGCAGAAGACGCTCGCCGCTTCGGTACCTGATTCCCGCGCTGCTCGTGGGCGGGCTGCTCTGGTGGGCACACAGTTGGTTCTCCGCGCGGGATGAGAAGCTGCCGCCGGGCCGCATTCCCTCCGTAAGTGATGTGATGCAGGAAGCTTACGAGGGGTTGGACGGTGAATTCCGCGCCAAGGTCCCCGCCGGCGAGTTCGCCGCCATGTACCACCGCATGGCCGACCCCGACAACGAGAAGCTGCCGGCGATCGAGAAAGCCGAGGCCTTCGACGGCGGCGGCGGCGAGCCCCCGCGGGCACGCTTCCGCGTCCTCTACCCCCCCAAGGACGCGAAGGCGGAGTACCATTTCGCGCGGCTCGAAGGGGTGTGGAAGCTCCAGTCCTTCACCCGCGTGTTCGGCGAATGGCAGCCGCCGGTGGCCCAGGTCCGCGCGCCGGCCCCCACGCGGCCCCAGCCCAGCCCCCGGCCCGTACCGCCACCCAAGCCGGCCTCCTCCGCCCCCACCCCGCCGACGCCCGCGGTGGCCAAACGCCAGTTCCCCTGCCACTACGTCATCCAGCCGGGGGACACGCTGATCACCATCTCGCGGCACTTCTACGGCACTGGGCGCCACTGGCGTCGGATCCTCGAGGCCAACGCCGGGCTCAACCCGCGTCGGCTCAAGATCGGCCGACGCATCCTCATCCCCTCCCCGCCCGATCACACCTCGGCGCCCCCCGCCGCCACCCGCGCCGAGGCCGACGCACGCTAGCAGCCCGTGGCAGAAGTCCGTTCGGACTGCGTGCGGGTCTTCGGGCCGATCTCCGCGTTGCGAGATCTCGACGAATCCACCGATTCGCCTGCGATCTCGCGCCTTGACCTCGGCCCGAATCCCTCGCACTCGTCTGCGAAGGACTTCTGCCACGGACTGCTAGCCCATCCTCCTCTGTCGCCTTGCGGCGCGGGTCATTCGGCGAGCCAGGCGACGGCCTGGACGAAGAGCTCGATGTTGCCGGGAAGCTGCACGAGCTGACCCTCCTTGTCGAAGAACCTCCCAGGCAGCCCGACCAGCGACTGGTTCGAGAAGGCGTCCACATCGCCCGCCACCAACAGCTTCGGCCCCTCGTCGCCCGGCTTGGGCCGGACAGCCGCGATCAGGCACGCCGCCTCTGCCTCGGCGCTGAACTCGCGGGCGACCACGTGAGTCAGCCACGTCGCACCCTCCGGCGGCTTCACCGACAGCGCGCCCGCCGTCAGAAGCACCGCCGGCTCCTCCGTCCACCCTTTCACGAAATCCAGAGACCGGTCAACGGTGAGCTGCACGACAGCGAACTCCTGCTTCGGCTCGGCCACGGCGATGCCGTAGCGCGCGAGCAGCGTCGTCAGTACGGCGGGCCACTTCGGCAGATCCAGCAGGAGCGCGATCCGCCCGCCGCCGTCGAGGTACCGGGCGACCCTGGCCTCGACGGCAGGCTCGTACGGCGTGCGCGGGCCGGCGATGACCAGCACCTGGCAATCGGCGGGAACGGCCTCCACGGCGGTCAGGTCGAGTGCCTGGACGCGGAAGCCGCTGGCCTTGAGCTGCGCGACGGGCCTGCTGAGGCCGGCGCGGAGGGTGTCGTCGATGCGCCGCTCGCCGTGCCCCGTGGCGAAGCAGATGAGGCCCCGCTCGGCGAGCAGGCCGGCGAGCGCCCGAGCGACAAGCGCATCGCCCTCGAAGCGGCCGCCGGGCATCAGCGTGGCGGCAGGGATCACGCGGACCCGCTCGCCGACCTGAAGGACCAGCGCGTCGCTGAGGTCGGCCGTAGGCCGCTGGATGGCGCGGGCCAGCTCGCGGACGGCCTCAGCGTGGTCGGCGGCATCGAGGTGGCGTGCCTTCACCTTCTCGGAAGCCCTCGCCATCGCGTTGGCCAGGGCGCGCGCCAGGGCGGTGTGAGGCGGGAGCGCAACGGAGGAGGCCACGGTCTGGGCGTCGGGCCGCTCGATCTGGAGACGGGTCGCCAGCTCGGGCCGGTTGGCGAGATCCAGCAGCAGGGCGCGGGGGTTGGCGGCGACGGTGGTCACCTCGAGGGTGCTCTCGAGGCTGGCGAGCCGCTGCGCGAGATCGTCGCCGATGCTCACGTGGAAGGGGAGCGCCAGGCCGCCGACCGCGCCGTGGCCGAGCCGAGCCAGCTCGGCGGCGATGGCCTGCCAGACGCCGGCCTTCACCGCGACGGGCGTCCGGTCGGGCCCGACGCGGCAGTAGACGAGCTGGCGGCGGGCATCCACCGCATAGGCATCGACCCGCGCCGTCTCCTTCCCGCTCGGGAACGCCAGGGTGACAGCCGGCTCCGCCGCCTGCCCCGGCTCGGACTCGAAGAACTCCCGCGCCAGCTCCCTGCCAGGGTCCCGCCGCGCGAGCTGCCTCAGCCGCTGCGCGAGCGCGTCGAACTCCCTGGCAGCGACACGCGCCCCCACGCCCACCGCTGGGCCGTCGCCGTCCTCGGTCACAGTCAGAGCCCTCTCGCCGGCGCGCGCCTCGATGCGGCGTCCCCCGGGGGCCGCCCGGCCGTCGTCCCACAGCGGCCCGAGCAGCCACAGGAGCGCGAACACCACGTTCCCCACCGCCAGCACCCCGACGAGCGGATACAGCAGCACCCGCGCCGGCACCCGGCTCGGCGACGCATCAGGCATCGAGTCTCATCCTTCCAGGGGCATCGAGTCACCCGCCCAGCCCGGCCCTCGGCCCACCTGGATTCTATGCCGCGCCGATTGGCAGGTCAAATCGCCGAGCCTGCTGGAGGGCCGCCCTCAAACCTCCGCCTGGGAGGGCGAGGCTCCCGCCGAGCCGACCCCAGAGATCGTCTCCCGCTCCGATGCGCGGCTCGGCAGGAACCCGCCC
>CAZDNN010000427.1:0-5752 GCA_964506385.1 uncultured Planctomycetota bacterium | reverse complement strand
ATCGGCTCAGCGGGAGCTTCGCCCTCCCGCACCGGGACTTTCCGCAACAGGAACTGAATAGGGTCGCTCAGCCTATGCGGCGAGGCATCTCGCCACACGGGACGGCGGCGGGGCGGAAGCTCGCGGAGAAGCGGATCGCGAAAGCGTCCTTCCCCGACGTGCTGTCCAGTGACGGGACGGATATCTTCATGCGGCAGACGCGATGGGAATAGCAGGGCGTCATCCGGCCGGAGAACGTGCCGCACCTGTTCAGTTCCGCCGGCTTCCTCGATTCTACGCCGCAGGCCGGTCCCGTTTGGGCGCCAACGCGGGAAGCGGCCGCGCGCCCCTTGCGACAGGGGGCGGGATTGAGTAGACTTGCGCAGCGTGGTCGAGGCCCGTGACGTCTATGGAGGATGGGACGCGATGAGGACGGACGGAACGACGCGGCGTGGCTTCCTGGTCGCGACGGCCAGTGGCGTGGCCGCCGGGCTGGCGGCTCCTGCGCTGGCCGCAGCGGCCGAGGCAAAGGAGAAATGGCCGATGCGCCTCTCGACCTCGTCCATTCACTACATGGGCCTGCCGATCGAGCAGGCGTGCGAGCAGATCGCGGCGCTCGGCTACGAGGGCATCGACATCTGGTCGGCCCACCAGGGCTGCCCGCACCTCGACGACGTGCAGAAGCGTCTCGGCCCCGACGGCCTCAAGGCGCTTCTCGGGAAGACGAAGCTCAAGCTCTTCGCCTTCTCGGTCTACCGCGGCGGCTACGCCCGCTACGCCGACTTGCTTGGCAAGGCGGGCGGCGGTGTCGCCGTCCAGGGCAGCGCGGGCCGCTGCAAGCCCGAGGAGCTGACGGCGAAGATGAAGGCGTTCCTGGAGGGCTGCAAGCCCCTCGTCGAGCTGGCCGAGAAGCACAACTCCTATCTCGCCATCGAGAACCACGGCGGCGCGCTCCTCAACTCGCTCGACTCCTTCAAGGCGTTCGTGGACAACAACACGGCTCCCCGCCTCGGCATCGCGCTTGCGCCCTTCCACGTTCAGGGTGCCAAGGCATCGGTGCCAGAGGCCATCCGCATCTGCGGCAAGCAGCTCTTTTTCTTCTATGCCTGGCAGCGGGCTGGTGGCCTCAAGCAGCTTCCGGGCCACGGCCCCACCGACTTCACCCCCTGGGTCGCCGCGCTCGCCGAGATCCGCTACGGCGGCTACGTCAACGTCTTCGCCCACGTGCACCCCAAGCCCGACGTCATGTCCGGCGCCCTCGGCCGCTCGAAAGCCTACCTCGAAGAGTGCTACACGCGGGCGGTCGGGTGACGCGAGAAGGCAGTTGCTCTCGGGGGCAGGCTGCTCTAGAATTGATAGGCTGAGGGACGGGCCCACGCGCCTCTATCGAGGGAGCGACCAATGACTCACGCGGGACGGACGCGACGGGAGTTCTTCGCCACAGCGGCCGCAGGGGCGGCTGGCAGCCTGTTCGCCATTCGGAGCGGGTGGGCGATCCCGAAGGCGGGCGCGACGGCGGGGATGCACTACCGGCGGCTGGGCCGCACGGAGCTGATGGTCTCGGAGATCGGCTTCGGCGGCCACCACAAGTCGAAGACGAAGGACGAGCGGATCGCCTGCGCCAAGGCGGCCTACGACCACGGCATCAACCTCTTCGACGCCTTCGAGGCCTGCTACGGCCATCGCGAGATCGACGAGATGGGCGAAATCGTCAAGGCCATCGGCCGTCCGAAGGATACCTACATCGCCGTCCACCTCTGGACGGGTGGCCGCTACTACACGATGAAGCAGATCGAGAGAACCCTCAAGATCCTCCAGACCGACTGCATCGACATCGGCTGGCTCACCGCGAGCCACGGCTGCCGGCTCAACGACGACAGCGTCCAGACCGCCATGAAGGCCAAGAAGCAGGGCAAGGTCCGCTTCATCGGCGTCACCGGCCACGAGGCCATCCCCGTCATCCGCACCATCCAGTACGACGTGTTCGACTGCCTGCTCTACCCCTACAGCTTCGGCTTCGAGCGCGCCAAAGAGAAGATCATCCCCCTCGCGAAGGAACGCGACATGGGGATGGTCGCCATCAAGCCCTTCAGGGCCGGCGGCGTGCTCAAGAACGTCTCGGGCCTCAAGGAACTCGGCAAGCGGATGGGCATCGAGGGCCTCACGCCCCCGCAGATCAACCTGCGGTTCATCCTTTCCCAGCCGGCCGTCTCGTGCACGGTGCCGGGCATGGCCCAGCCCGAATGGGTGGCCGAGAACGCCCAGGCCTCCATCGGCAACAAGCAGATCACCCGCCTCGAGCTCGACTTCCTCAGGCAGGCATCGGCACGGTTCCCCGACCGCCTGTCCCGCCGCACAGCATTCCTCGAGCACTGGCGCACCAGGGCGGAGGTGTGACCGCGTGAGAGGACTCCTCGCGCTGCTTGCCGTGGGCGTGGTGGCCGTCGTCCTGGTCGGGTGCCTCGCAGGCCCGAACCCCGGCGACATGTCCGACGCGCCGGTCACACAGTGCGAGCTGTGTCACGCTGAGTTCGAGGCCGCCCTCAAGCCCACCAGGCACGCGAAGGCGGGCCCGACCACACAGGCCTGCCAGGCCTGCCACGGCCGCAGCGCCGAGCATAGCTGGAGCGAGGACGGCTCGGTGCCCCCCACCCGTGCCCTCAAGACCCGTCCCCAGGTGGAGAAGCTCTGCAACACCTGCCACAAGGCCTACAAGCACAAGCTGCCCGTCCAGTCCAAGCGCGGCTGCTCCGCCTGCCACGATCCGCACCCGCACAAGAAAGACGACGAGCGCTGAAGCAGCGGCGGCGGCGCCGCGCGCGTGCGCGCCTTCTCCTTCCGGCGATGCTGGAGCGTCGCTGGCTCCGCCGTGCCGTGGCAGAGATGCGGCGAATCCAGCGCGAGAGCACTTGCTCGCGGGCCGAGCGCGGCTACAATTGTCCTCGGACCAGCGTCCAAGAGGGGAGCCAGAAGGGGTGCGGCATGAAGAGACGGAGATTCCTGATGACAGCAATGCTGTCCGGCTCGGCTGCACTGGCGCATCGGAGTGCCGTTGCGAAGGGGACGGGCCAGATGCCGAACATCGTGTTCATCCTGGCCGACGACCTCGGGTATGGCGACGTGGCGTGCTACAACCCCGAGTGCAAGGTGCCCACGCCGAACATCGACCGGCTGGCGGAGCAGGGCATCCGGTTCACCGATGCGCACAGCCCCTCCACGGTCTGCACCCCCGCGCGCTACAGCCTGCTGACCGGGCGCATGGCGTTCCGCACCGGGATGCGAGGCGTCTTCACAGGGGTGGGCGGCCCGTGCATGATCGAGAAGGAGCGCCTGACCCTCCCGCAGATGCTCCGCGATAAGGGCTACACGACCGCCTGCTTCGGCAAGTGGCACATCGGCCTGACCTTCCTCGACAAGCAGGGCAAGCCCATCAACAAGGGCGGCCTGGAGCCCGTCAGGCGCGTAGACTTCTCGCGCCGCATCCCCGACGCGCCCATCCACCGCGGCTTCGACCACTTCTTCGGCACCGCCTGCTGTCCCACCACCGACTGGCTCTACGCCTTCATCGACGGCGACCGTGTGCCCGTCCCGCCAACGGGCCTCCTCGACAAGGGCCCGCTGCCCAAACACGCCTACTCCCGAGACAACCGCCGTGGCTTGATCGCCCCAGGATTCGACCTCGAAGAGGTCGACATGGTGTTCCTGGACAAGAGCCTCAGGTTCCTCGAGAACCACGCCAGGACGGCCCCCGGCAAGCCCTTCTTCCTCTACCACGCCACGCAGGCAGTCCACCTCCCGTCCTTCCCCGGAAAGGACTTCAAGGGCAAGACCAAGGCGGGCCCTCACGGCGACTTCATCTTCGAGTTCGACCACATCGTGGGCGAGATCATGAAGGCCCTCGACCGCCACGGCCTCGCCGACAACACTCTCCTCATGGTCTCCAGCGACAACGGCCCGGAGGTAACGTCCGTCCTCAACATGCGGAAGGACCACCAGCACGACGGCGCCCGTCCGTGGCGTGGGATGAAGCGCGACCAGTGGGAAGGAGGGCACCGCGTGCCCTTCATCGCCCGCTGGCCCGGGAAGATCAAGCCAGGCACGACCTCGGACCAGACGGTGTGCCTCACCGACGTGATGGCGACCTGCGCGGCCGTGGTCGGCGCCGACCTGCCGCAGCAGGCCGCGGAGGACAGCTACAACATCCTGCCGATCCTGCTGGGGGAGAAGCCCGACGGCCCCGTGCGGCAGTACACGCTTCATCAGACCATCACGCTGGCACTGGCCATCCGCCGCGGCCCCTGGAAGTACCTCGACCACAAGGGCTCCGGCGGCAACGACTACCGCAGACCTCACCTGAGACCGTATGCGCTGCCCGACACCGCCCCCGACGCGCCCGGCCAGCTCTACAACCTCGACGACGACCCCGGCGAGACGACCAACCTCTACCACAAGCACCCGGACATCGTGAAAGAGCTCAAAGCCAAGCTCGACGAGTTCAAAGCCTCCGGCCGCAGCGCGCCGCCGCGGCGGTGAGCGCGGCCAGCGACTCTGCCTGCCGCGCGGCTCCGACGCAGTCGTGCGCTTCGCCGCGACCCAGGCACCCTCGACGGTTGAGCGGCGCGGCTACGTGCTCCGAGTGTGCGGCTACTACGAGTTCCTCGGTCCCCAACGCCTGCGCTGGCCGCGTCCTCCGCTCCCGGAACCTGCAACCCGGCACCCGGGACCTCTCGCCCTTCACCGATGCGCGAGCTCGGCCGAGAGGTCGAGGTAGCGCTTGATCCCCTCGGGCGTGACGTTCCAGGGGATGTGGTTGCCGATGCACATCATGTAGCCGCCGGTCATGTGGGCGGTGTCGACCATGGAGCGGACCATGGCCTCGATCTCGGCGGGGTCGTTGCGGGTGAGGATGCGGTTGTCGCCTTCGCCGGCGAGGAAGCAGTCGGTGTGGCGGCGGGCGATGGCCTTGTAGTCGGTGTAGGGCTCGGAGATGATGCCGCGGGCGCCGCAGGCCATCACGTCGTCCGCATAGGCGTCCATGCACCCGTCGCTCATGAACAGCACGTGCTTGCCCCAGTCCCAGTAGCCGCTGTAGCCTGTGCCCCATCGCACGCGGAGGCGGCCCTCGGCGTCGGCCTCGCTGCTTTGGCCGGTGAGGTTGAGCTTCGGCCGTGGGATGGGATCGTCGGTCTCGGGGACGCCGAGGCCGAGTTGGGGGTAGAGCTCGCGGAGCTTCTCGCGGCACAGCTTCGGGTGCTCGTAGTAGTCGATGCCCGTGAGATAGGCCGGCTTCGCCCCGGGCGCTGTTGCGAGGACAGCCTACCAAGGGTGAGGGGCGGGGGCAAGAAGGGGAACGGCTCCGCCGAGAGTGCGACGGAGCCGTCTGGGTTGTGGGCGGTGTGCGGTCTCTCAGCGACGGCGGCGTCGGGCGAGTGCGGCGAGGCCGAGGCCGAGGAGGGCCATGGTGGCCGGCTCGGGGATAATGTCGGCGCCGGGGGCGCGGGAGACGACGCCGGTGCCGTCGCCGAGCATCAGGGCGTAGTTGGGGCCGGTGCCGGTGACCTCGCCGAGTGGGCCGTCGAGGCTCTGGGAGTAGCCCCACTCGAGGTCGCCGATGGTCGCGGTGCCCGTGCCGGTGCGGTGGATGTCGAGCAGCTCGATGACGTTGCCCATGTCGTAGGCGAGGTCGGTGTGGTTGCCGAGGCTGACCATGGCCGCGATCTCGGCGGGCGTGAGGTCCACCCCCGCGATGATCATGTCGTCGAGCCACGCCTCG
>CAZDNN010000426.1:0-5775 GCA_964506385.1 uncultured Planctomycetota bacterium | reverse complement strand
GGTCGTCGTGCCCGCGCCCTCGTCGAGCAGCCACGCCGATACCGGCGATGGCGGCATCACCGGTGCCGCGGCGGCAGCCCCGACCATCACGGCCAGCACCACGATTACCGACTGACGCACCGCTCCCGTCGTGCTCATCGCTCCTTCTCCTCTGTCGCTTGGCACCTCAGAAACCCCTCAAGCATGTTCTAACGCATGCAAACGCCATGCCGGCCGTTGTCCTTGCGGGGACGATTTCCCAAACGCCGCAAGCCTATGTCTGGCAACAGGTTGCGAAGCGGACGCGCCAAGCCGTCGGGCCGCGGAGAGTGCCCGGCCCGTCCGCCATGTTGCCGAGCGGCAACACGGATCAGGCCATCTTGCTGTAAGCGCTGAGCACGGCGAGAGTTAGGCATGTTGCGTTCCGGCAACATGCCGGGACGGCTGGCAACGCAGGCGAGGGAACGATCAAGGCTCGATGTCGAGCACCACGGGGCGGACGGGCGCGCCGCCGGCGCCTTCGAGCTTGAGGGGGACGCCGATGTAGAGCCACTTGCGGCGCTCGGCGAGCAGCTCGGGCGGGACGGCAAGGTCCTCGGCGATCCAGATGCGGCGGCGCAGCAGGATCTCGTGGGGCGGGCGGTCGAACTGCTCGACCGTCGTGCCGATGCTCGGGTGGTCGATGCCCACGCCCTTCGCCCCGCGCGCGCAGAGCCATTCGGCCCCCGCGGCGCTCAGGTAGGGCGAGTGGTGGAGCCAGCGGCGCTCATCCTCGCCGCGGAAGCGGCTCCAGCCCGTCGCCAGCAGCACGATGTCGCCCGGCTCGAGCAGGTCGCGGTACGGCTCGAGGTCGTCGGGGCAGATCTCGTCGTCGTCCTGCTTCGCCGTCAGGTCGGCCACGACGCAGGGCCCGACGAAGTGGTCGGGCCGGTAGTCGGTGATCGCTCCGCGCTCGACGTGGAGCATGTGCCGCGGCGCATCCACATGCGTGCCCGAGTGGGTGCCCAGGTGCAGGCTCTCGAGGCGGACGCCGTCGGCGTCGATGCTCCTGAGCTCCCGCAGCCTCACCCGCGGGTCGCCCGGCCACACGGGCGCACCGTCGTAGAGCGGCTGCGCGAGGTCAAAGACCCTCACCACACGTCCTGCCATCACCCGCCGTCCTCCATTGGTCGTGCGAGGATTGTCACACAAGGCACCGGCAGCGTCAAGCGCCAGTCCCGGCCCTCTCGGCTTGACTCTCCGTGGCCGGGGGGTATAGTGCGGCTGTCCCAGGCCATGGAGGAGTGAACGCGATGGCGCTGCGGGTCGGGCTGATCGGCGGAGGGTCGGTGGCGCGGGTGCACCTGGCGGGCTACGGGGCCATCGACGAGGTGGCCGCCCTCCGCGTGGCGGAGGCGAATGCCGCGGCGCACGGCGAGCTGGGCCGGCAGCCGAAGGTGGCCGACATCGTCGCCGACTACCGCGAGCTGCTCGACGACCCAAGTCTCGATCTCATCGATATTTGCCTGCCTCATCATCTGCACGCGCCGACCGCCATCGCGGCGCTCGGGGCCGGCAAGGCGGTGATCTGCGAGAAGCCCATCGCCACGACCCTCGACGACGCGGACGCCATGATCGCCGCCGCCGAGGCCGCCGGCCGCCCACTCTACATCTCCCACAACATGCGCTTCTACCCCCACCATCTCAAGGCGAAGCAGCTCCTCGGCGAGGGCGCCATCGGGCGGCCATTCCTCGCCGTCCTCACCGTCGTGGGCAACGAGCTTGTCAGGATGAACGACCCCGAGAGCTGGAAGGGCACGTGGGACAAGGCGGGCGGCGGGGCCTACATCGACACGGGCTTCCACGCGACCTACACGCTCCACGACTTCTTCGGCCCGCCCGTCGCCGTCACTGCGGTCATGGGCCGCCACGTCGTCACCGCCCCGAACAAGGCCGACGACACCGCCGCCGTCATCTTCGAATGGCCGTCGCTGACCGCCACCCTCTCCATCACCTACGCCGCCACCCACCACCCCTGGGACGAACGCCGCGAGATCCACGGCACCGAGGGCTCCCTCTACATCACCGACCGCCAGCCCCCGCGCCTGCGCCTCGTCCGCGACGGCGAGGACACCGCCGTTGCCATCGACGAGCTCGACAACCCCTTCGCCGACTCCATCGCCGCCGCCCTCCGTCACTTCGTCGCCTGCTACCTCACCGGCCAGGAGCCGATGGTCACGGCCGCCGAGTCCCGCGCCGTCCTCCGCACCGTCCTCGCCGCCTACCGCTCGGCCCGCGAAGCCCGCCGCATCGCGCTCGGCTGAAAAAAGACTCCAGGTGTCTTCTCAAAGAGGCACGCCGCGAATCCGCACGAGGAGACACGAATGACGGAGAAGACGATGGAACCACAGATGAACGCGGATGAATGCAGATAAGGAAGCCACGAAGCCAGGAGAGGAGGCGACCACGGATGGCACGGAGACAACCCTGCGGAGCCGTCCCCGTGGCCGCCGTTCGACGGCACCCGGGCCGGCTATCCCTGGCGGGGTGCTCTCCAGCAGATGCCCTCGGCTGTCGTGCCATGGACCTTTCCTCCTTCGGGGCAACATCCTAATCACCCTACGGGGATTGTCCAGTTCCGTCTGAAGCATGACACGGACCCGCCTGCGGCGGACAGAGCACGTGGTCGTCAGGCTGTCGCCGCCTTGCGGCGGTTCGTAGTGCCGCCTTCAGGCGGACCGCAAAGGAGGGTATGGCGGCGGGTCCTGACACTTCAGACTTGGGGAACCACGGTCTGGGAGGCTCCCTCGACGTGCGTTGCGAGGGTGCCGGGTGACGGGGGGGCTGTGCCGCCCTTACAGGGCTTGTGTTGTGGGCGGACCCGGTAACCCAGGGCGGCCCGGCGCGCCTGCGGCTTGCCGCTTGCCCTGGGCTGTACTATCGCGGCCTTACAGGCCTCCGAACCCGCGGGCGGGTGCTCGCCCCAGGCTTGGCGACCGTCGAGGCTTCCTGGTCTCCTGGCTTCCTCAGCGGCCCGCTTCCTCTCCGCTGCCTCTGCCCGCGTCTGCTGTCTCTGCGTGAGCCTCCTCTCCCGATCCGTGTCATCCGTGCAATCCGTGGTATCATTCGGATTCTCTGGTTCCGTGTCCTTTCGCGTCTCTCGCGGGCCGGGGGTTCTCCGAGGGGCGGCTCGGCGGGAGCCTCGCCCTCCCAGAGGATCCGTGTCTCCGTGGTTGATCCCGCCTGCGGAATCTGCGCCATCTGCGGACGCCGAGCGTCCAGATCGATGGAGTGGACGATGGCGTCTCGCAGGGGGGCCTGCCCTTGCATCCCTGACCGCTCTCGGGTACGATCTCGCCGGTCGCATCTCCTGCACGCCGGGGACCTTGATGATGCGCGCGTTGTTCCTCCGCCTCGCCGGCCCCGTCGTCGCCCTCCTTGCCCTCTCCCTGGCCCCGGCGCTCGCCGGCGGCACGCGATGGAGCGGCAGCCCCTTCGAGGGATGGACGCCGACCGCCGGCAAGTGGGAACTCCGCGGCGATGTCCTCGCCCAGACCACCACGAAGGCCGACTGCCGCGTCTTCGCCCCCGCCGCCGACTGGCAGGACTACGTGCTGACCCTCAAGGCCCGCAAGCTCGGCGGCCGCGAGGGCTTCCTCATCCTCTTTCGCGTCAAGGACCACAGCCACTTCTACTGGTGGAACGTCGCGGGCTGGGGCAACTCCCGCCACGCCGTCGAGACGCGGCCCCAGCGCGTCTTCGACAGCAAGCCAGGCCGCGTCGAGACCGGCAAGTGGTACGACATCAAGGTCGTCGTCGAGGGTCCCCGCATCCGCTGCTACCTCGACGGCCAGCTCGTCCACGACATCCAGGAGCCGACCTACAAGGCCGGCGGCGTCGGCCTCGGCACGTGGAGCACCCAGGCCGAGTATCAGGACGTGTCGGTCACGACGCTCGATGGCAGGAAGCTCCTGGGCGCCGAGCCGATGGAGCTGGTGGCGGGCGCGCTCGGCGGCCTCGGCGACGCGGCCGCGCCCTTCCGCAGGGAGTACGACGCGCTGCGCCAGGCGAAGGCCCCGGCCGGCGACGCCCGCTGGAGCCAGCTCTATGCCCGGGTCGCCGCACTCCGCGACCGCATCCGCGAGGCCAAGGCAAGGCTCGGCAAGCTCGACCCGACGGCGCCCCGCGCGATCCTCGAGGCGATCATCGAGCAGGCCCCGCAGGCCAGACCGCAGGCCGAGGCGTTACTCGAGCAGGTGTCCAAGCACGAGGCCGCACTGGACGCCGCCCGACGCGCCCTGGCAGCCGGCAAGGAGCCCAACTGGGCAGCAGTGGCCGAGTTCGACAGCGTGCTCGAGGAGGCCCTGGCCCTCCGCCGCAGTCTGTTCGCCTCCCGCTGCCCGCCCGTCGCCTTCATCCTCCGCCAGGCCCACACCCGCCACGGCACCAACGCGACCATGCACGCCCGCGTCCGCGGCCGCGGCTCCGCCATCGCCGTCCTCGACCCCGCTCGCCCCGACCAGCCGCCCAAGACGATCTTCGACGACCGCGAGGGCTACGTCTTCGACATGAGCCCGAGCTACGACGGGACGAAGCTGGTCTTCGCCTTCAAGAAGTCGGTCCGCGACGACTCATTCCATATCTACGAGATCGGCACCGACGGCACGGGCCTCCGCCAGATCACCCAAGGCCCCTACCACGACTTCAGCCCCGTCTATCTGCCCGACGGCCGCATCTGCTTCAACTCGACCCGCGTCGAGAGCTTCTCGCTGTGCCAGAACTTCCTGGCCTGCGCCCTCTACGTCGTCGATGGCGACGGGGGGAACCTGCGCCGCCTCGAATACAACACCCTCTGCGACCTCACCCCCTTCGTCATGGACGACGGCTCCATCCTCTTCTCCCGATGGGAATACCAGGACAAGAACATCTTCTGCACCGAGGCGCTCTGGACCCTCAACCCCGACGGCAGCCGTCTCCAGCTTTTCTACGGAAACACCCTCACGATCCCCAACGGGCTCTACGGCGCCAAGCAGATCCCAGGCACCCGCAAGGTCATCGCCGTCGGCGCCGCCCACCACCATCGCCCCCTCGGCGCCATCTGCCTCATCGACCGCAGCCTCGGCCACGAGAACGTCGCCGCCATCCGCAACATCACCCCCGAGGTGCCCTACACCCCCCGCGTCGGCAAGACCTGGCGCGAGACCTCCTGGGGTCCCGGCGACAAGCTCTACCCATGGTCCTACACCGACCCCTGGCCCCTCGCCGAGGACCTCTTCCTGGTGAGCTACGGCGGCCCGATGCAGGGCGGCCCGCAGCGCTACCGCCTCTTCCTGATGGACGACCGTGGCCGCAAGGCCGAGCTCTACGACGCCAGGACCACCTCGTGCTTCAACCCCGTGCCGCTCCGCCCGCGGCCGCTGCCGCACAAGGTCGCCGGCACGCTGCCCGAGGCCAGGGGCGAGGGCCGCTTCTTCGTCGTCGACGTCTACCAGGGCCTCGAGGACAAGGGCGTAGCACGCGGCATGGTCAAGCAGCTTCGCATCATGAGCCAGCTCCCCAAGAAGTATAACACCGAGGGGCCACGCTACTCCGACCACTATCCCGCCATCGGCGAGGGCAGCTATTACGTCAAGGTCAACTACGGCACCGTGCCCGTCTATCCCGACGGCTCGGCCTACTTCACCGCCCCCGCGGGCGTCGAGCTCTACTTCCAGGCCCTCGACGAGCACGGCAAAGAGATCCGCCGCATGGGCACCATCACCCAGATCACCGACGGCGAGGCCCAGAGCTGCATCGGCTGCCACGAGCCGCGCAACA
>CAZDNN010000425.1:0-5784 GCA_964506385.1 uncultured Planctomycetota bacterium | reverse complement strand
ACGTCCGCGGCCCCCCACCCCCTCCGCCCACGCCTCGTCACGATAACCCCGGCCGTGGGCCCCCCTGGCCTCACAGGTCCCGCCGCCTCTGCTTCCACACCGCCCGCGGCACCCACCGCCCCATTGCACCCACCTACCCAGCAGATCGCGCGGCCACAGCCCTCACCCTGCGGCGGAGCGCACCGGCCCACACAACCCACCCCAGCGCCCCAGCATCACCCTCCGCGCAACCCGCCGCGCCATCCCATACCATATGGGCGCCATCACACGCTATGCCGATCCCGGCCCGCCGCGTCACCCACTAGCAGGTGGCCTCGTCAGCCTCCCGGTCCCGCGCGTTGGAGGCCCGTCGATCAGGCGGAGTTGGTCACGCAGCCGCGGCAGCGTCCACTCGTCACCGAGGTGACGCGCGAAGAGCCGGAGTACGTTCATGGCGATCGTCGCGAGCCGCAGGTACGCGGCGACCCCCCGCACATCACCGGAGGGCATCTTCCCGTCGCCGAGAGGCCACCGCGCGTGCCCATAGAACGCCCGTATGGTGCTCTGGGACGCCGCGAGCCTCACTATGCCAGCCGGCGCCTCATCGGCGAGCGAGGACACCACGGCAAACCGTTCCCGCGGCAGACCTGGCAGGGCCGCCGCGCGCTCGACGAGGATCGTCCGCAGGACCACCCCAGACGCCGTCGCCGCCGGCGCGTTGCCGAGATCGAGGATCCGCCGCTCGGGGTCCAGCCAGCTCCAGTCCCTGCCAGCCGCCGGCCCAGGCCTCTGCGCCAGCGCCCACGCCCAGGTCACGGTGCTAAGGAATGGCAGACGCAGGCGGTGTAGCGCGGCTAATAGCCCCAGAGACGGACAGTGTCCGCCCAGACGCACCAGCGTGGGCTTGCTCGCGAGATGCTCGCGCGCCGCCGCAGTGGCCCGCAGGACCACGGAGCTCCAGTCGCGCTCGTTGTGGGCGAGCGCCTGCCCCACCGCCTCGCCAGCGGAGAAGGCCACCGCCCACCGATACTCGGCCTTGCGGCGCCGCCCAGTCCGGCGGACAACCCGTGCGGCGACATCCAGGTCGAGGATCGGCGCGCGTGCGTTCGGGGCCACCCCGTGCTCCGCGAGGAGGCGGGCGTTCACCCGGTCGAGTTGCGCCAGATGCGGCCGGTGGAAGGCGTTGAGGAAGTTGTGTGCCGTGGTGTGATCGCAGAAGCGGGGGAGGCCGAAGGCCCGGGCGATGTCGTCGCGAGGCTTCAGGTGAGGAGCGATCTGCGAGAGACGGGTGACGCCGAGCCACGCCATGAGCAGGAAGTCGATGCAAATCATGGGGTCGCGGAAGGCGCTGCGCCGCCGCCGGACAGGCCGAGCGAGGTTCCGCCGACGTTTGACCGTAACGGCATTGAGAAGCTGCTCGAGGCGGAGGACCTGACGGCTGTACCAGGCCAGCGCGTGAAGCAACTCCGGGCTCGGGCGATCGGGGGCCCGGAACGTCGGGATCGCGCGTGGAGACTGTGTGCCCGCATGTGGCCGCATGATGGGCTATAGTATGGCATGCCAGAGGGAGGGTGTCAAGCTATATATATGGCATGAGGTTAGAGCGGCCTTGTGCGGGGACGCCTATGTTGCGGGCCGGCGGTAACGAGTTAGGGCGACGTGGGTTACGCTATATCGAGATATGCCCCACCGCGCTGTAGGGTCAGCTTTGCGTGCGGCCGGCGAGGGGGGTAGAATGGCGGGAGCGTTCGCTGGATCTCAGGCTCTGGTAGGGGACAGTCGATGGATCGACGCGAGTTTCTGAAGACGGTGGGGCTGGCGGGTGCAGCCGCGATGATGCCGGGGCTGGCGAAGGCGGCACCGAAGCGGCCGAACATCCTTTACATCATGACGGACGACCACGCGCGCCACGCGATCAGCGCCTACGGCAGCAGGGTCAACAAGACGCCGAATATCGACCGCATCGCAGCCGAGGGGATGCGGTTTGACCGCTGCTTCGTGACCAACTCGATCTGCGCGCCCTGCCGAGCCGTGGTCCTCACAGGGAAGCACAGCCACCTCAACGGCCAGCTCACCAACGGCCAGCGCTTCGACGGCTCCCAGCAGACCTTCCCCAAGCTCCTCCAGAAGGCCGGCTATCAGACCGCGATGATCGGCAAGTGGCATCTCAAGAGCGACCCCACAGGCTTCGACTACTGGGAAGTGCTCCTCGGCCAAGGCCCCTACTACAATCCCGCCATGAAGCGCAACGGCCAGATGGTCAAGCACACAGGCTACACGACCGACATCATCACCGACATCGCCCTCAACTGGCTCAAGACCCAGCGCGACCCCAACCGCCCCTTCCTCCTCATGTGCCACCATAAGGCGCCCCACCGCAACTGGCAGCCCAGCCCCAAACACCTGACGATGTACGACGACGTCACCATCCCCGAGCCCGAGACCCTCTGGGACGACTACGCCGGCCGCTGCTCGGCCGCTAAGCAGCAGGCCATGACCATTGCCCGCCACCTCAATGCCAATGACCTCAAGCTCACGCCGCCCCGCGGCCTTACCCCCGAGCAGCGCAAGGCCTGGGACGCCGCCTACGAGCCCAAGAACAAGGCATTCCGCGAGGCCAATCTCCAGGGCAAGGCCCTCGTCCGCTGGAAGTACCAGCGCTACATGAAGGACTACCTGCGCTGCATCGCCTCCGTGGACGACAACGTCGGCCGCCTGCTGAAGTACCTCGACGACGCGGGCCTCGCCGAGAACACGGTGGTCATCTACACCTCCGACCAGGGCTTCTACCTCGGCGACCACGGCTGGTTCGACAAGCGCTGGATGTACCGCGAGAGCTTCATCAACGCCTTCCTCGTCCGCTGGCCAGGCGTCGCCAGGCCCGGCTCGGCGTGCGACGCCCTGTGCCAGAACCTCGACTACGCGCCGACCATGCTCAGCATGGCTGGCGTCGCCGTGCCTGACGACATGCAGGGGGTGAGCCTCGTGCCGCTGCTGCGGGGCGAGACGCCCGCCGAGTGGCGCAAGAGCCTCTACTACCAGTACTACGAGTTCCCAGGCGCCCACAGCGTCCGCCGCCACTACGGCGTGCGCACCACCCGCTACAAGCTCCTCTACTTCTACAACCTCGATGAGTGGGAGCTTTTCGACCTCGAGAAGGACCCCCACGAGCTGAAGAGCGTCTATGCCGACCCCGCCTACGCGAAGGTTGTCGCGGATCTCAAGGCCGAGCTGGCGCGCCTGCGCAAGCTCTACCGCGTGCCCGAGGACACACGGCCGGTGAGGCGCGGCCCGAGAAAGAAGCCGGCGAAGAAGAAGTAGGGGGCGCGTAACACCTCAGCGAGGTGTGGGCCCGCCGCCGCAGGCGGCTCGGCGGCACTTCAGCCGGCTGAATGGTCACGGGAGCGTCAGTCTCTGGCTGGGGGCGCGCCGTCGGGACCGAGGCGATGGTGCGCCGCCACCTCGTCGGAGCTGAGGGCTCGGGCGTAGAGGGCAACGAGGCGGAGGGTGCCGAGCCAGGGGCGGTCGCGGGTGAGCTCGTTGCCGAGGGCGAGGCGGTAGCCGCCGTCCCAGTTGCTCAGGTCGCCGCCGATGGTCCGCTCGGCTTTCACGACCCCATCCACGTAGAGCCTCGCCTTGCCCGCCTTGTCGCGGGTGTAGACGACGTGGCTGAGCTTCGTCTCGACGCAGCCACCGGCGCCAAGGGAGGGGCGCTTGCCGTTCTCGCCCGTGGTGGTCGTGCGCAGGCGGACGTCGTAGCCGCCGCGCTCCTGGCCGAGGGTGAAGTTGCGGTGGTAGGGGTCCCGGGACAGGGAGACGATGCGGGCCGGGCCGCCCTGGCGGCTGTCGGCCGGCTTGAGCCAGGCCTCGATGGTGATCTCGTGGCTCTTGCGGCAGCCGTCGATCAGCGGCTTCGGGGGCGCCGCGGTCTCGATGATCGTCGGCTTCGTGATGCGGAGGCCGTTGGGCGCCCACTCGGCCGCCGAGGGGTCGGCGGCCTTCAGGGCCAGCATCTCGCCGGTGCCCGACACACCGCCGACGATTGCCCCTTTCCCCTCCTTGAATGTGAAGAGGGCGACGAGGCCGTCGCGGGCGCGGCGGATGGGGGTGAAGCGGAACTCGGCCTTGCTGCCCGCGGCGATGCGGTTGGGCGTCTTCGCGCGGTCGAGGACGTTGCTCACCCTGAGGGTGTAGGTGCCGCCCTCCTGGAGGGTCGAGACCGTGAGGGTCACGGCCGAGCCGTCGCCGCCGAGCCTCGCCGCGTGGACCGTCACGCCGTAGTCGATGGAGTAGTTGGCCTCGTTCTCCGCCGTCGTGGGGTCGAGGGGCTCGGAGAACTGGACCCGCAGCGTCGCCGGGTCGCCCGCTGCGAAGGCCGAGACGATCTCGGGCGGCGTCGTGTCGGGGACGGGGCGGACGGAGAAGACGATCAGCGTCCCGTTGCGGTCCTTGCAGGCCACCACGCCGTTGGAGAGGGCGACCTGCGGGTAGCACGTGCCGCGCATGAGGCGCTTCGTGCGGTGCAGCTCGCGGTACTCCTTCGCATCGGCCTCGGCGAGTGCAAGGGAGCCGCGGCCCCAGGCGATGACCTTGCGGTCGCCCGCCGTCACGAGGCACGTGCCATTGCCGAACCCCCCGCCGCGCCAGAGCAGCTTGCCCGTCTCGAGGTCCACGCACTGGAGCGACCCGCCGACGAGGAAGGCGCGGCCGCGGTAGAGGATGGGGCTGGTGGTCACAGCGTGCGCCCGCTCGGTGGTCCACAGCTTGCGGATGCCCTGCATCGAGACGTCGAAGAGGCTGGCGTGGCTGTGGTTGTAGCCCGAGGTGATGAGCACGCGGCTGCCGGCGACGGCGGGGGTGGGGATATTGCAGGCGAAGTCCGTGACCCACGGCGCCGTCGCCACGGTCTCGCCCTCGTGTCCCCGGTCCAGCCGCAGGACGAGGAGGTTGCGGAGGGTGAGGACGGCGAGGCAGTCGGTGCCCTCGACGGTCATGGGCGTCATGCCGCCGGTGTGGCCGGCGAAGTCGGCGTACTGGGAGGCCCACTCCCGCTCGCCGGTCTTCTTGTCGAAGGCCATAACGGTACCGTCGCGGGCGCCGACCTCGATGAGGAGCTGCTCGCCCAGGATCAGGGGCGACGTGGGGTAGCCGTACTCGCGCCTGCCGCGGCCCACGTCGGGGCGCTTGGGCGGATGGAACTCGTCGTAGAGGTCCATCTTCCAGACCAGCTTGCCCTGCTGCTTCGTGTCCCAGCAGTGCAGATGCCCGTCGGTGCTCAGGGTGTAGAGCCAGCCTGTCTCGCGGTCGAGGGTGGGCGTGGACGAAGGCCCGCCGTACTGGCCCAGGTCGCCCGCCCGCTGGCGGCAGTGGTAGGGGCAGGGATAGCTCTGCTTCCAGAGCAAGCGGCCTGTCCGCGCGTCCAGGCAGAAGACGGTGTCGGTGCCGACGGGATTCTTGGCGATATTCCGCTCGCCCTGCCACCCCATCACGTAGAGCCTGCCGCCGGCGATGATCGGTGATGTGCAGCCGACGCCGACCTTCTTGTCCCACAGCTTCTTCGGCGGCCAGCCCGTCGGCCATCCCGAGCTCTCGGCGCTGATCCCGTCGCGGGTCGGCCCGCGCCAGTGGGGCCAGTCGGTATCGGGCGCCCCGGCCTCAGCCGCGCGTCCCAGGGACGCCAGAGCAAAGAGAGCGCAGAACGTGCGGGGCTTCATGGTGCATCCCTCGCGGCTCGACCGTGCATGCCCCAACGAGTATACGGCGCGCGGGCGGGGCTGGCAAGGCGTGGGAGGGCGAGGCTCCCGC
>CAZDNN010000424.1:0-5843 GCA_964506385.1 uncultured Planctomycetota bacterium | reverse complement strand
TCGTGGCGGTCATGGCTTTCGCGCCCGTCCACGAGGCGCCGATGACCGCGGCGAAGATGACCGTGGCCTCGCCAAGGGTGTCGTAGGCCCGGAAGTCGAGCAGCACGCCCATCACGGCATTCGCCGCGCCCGTCCGCCCGAAGCTCTCGAGCAGGTACGGCTCGGCCATGAGCATCCGCGGCTCGCCGAACGGCACGAGCTCGGCGAAGGCGTAGTAGCAGGTCGCCACCAGCAGGGCGCCGAACACCAGGCCACAGGCCACGGCGAACGGGTTCACCCGCTTCTCGAACGTCACGTCCTTCCGCTTCACCACGGCGCGGATCAGGATCACGAGGCAGAGGACCTCGACCACGACCTGGGTGATCGCCAGGTCCGGCGCGCCGAGGAGCAGGAAGACGATCGACAGGCCCGCCCCCGCGGCGCTCACCGAGATCACCGTCGAGAGCAGATCCCGCGCCTCCACGGCCACGATCGCCGCAACGATCATGAACGAGATCAGGAAGTAGAGCATCGTGACAGGATCCATCGGGTCTCTCCAGCGTTACGGAGCATCACAAGGGCAGCAGGTAGAGCAACACTAATGCGAGTCCCAAGACACACCAACCGACGTAGACGGCCAGGACGCCGGTGTGGAGTCCCCGCAGATGCTGCACCAGGGTGCCGCCGTAGCGGCCGCCCAGGTGGTAGACGTCGTAGGCCTCCTCCCCGGCGTCGCGGTACATCCCGCCGAGCAGCGGCAGGCGCTCGACGGTGCCGTAGAAGCCCGTGCCGGGCACGCGGTACTCATCCGTGCCGGCCAGCTCGCCGCCGACGAAGGAACGGGCGATCCGGACGTTTGACCCGATCCTGCCGATGAGGTAGAGGACGGCGCCGAGGATCAGCCCGACGAGCAGCAGCACCGTCGCCTGCGACGAGCTGCTGTACCACACGCCGATCGCCGCCGCCAGCGTGCCCTCTCCTGGGAAGAGCCCTGGCTTCAGCTCGGCGACAGACGGGGCGATCAGCGCCGAAACCGGCAGCACGGCGAAGACGCCAAAAACGATGCACAGGAACGCCAGCCACAGCATCGGCGCCACCATGGCCGGCGGCGCCTCACGGGGCTGCGCCGCTGCCACGGTGTCCGACGGCCGCCCGAAGAAGACCGAGTGGATGACCTTGACGAACGACGCGAGCGTCAGGGCGCTGCCGAAGACCGCGGCGATGAGCAGCAGCGGAGCCACCCGCGAGCCCGTGGCCAGCACCCCCTGGTAGACCATCCACTTCGAGGCAAAGCCGTTGAGCGGCGGCACCCCCGAGATGGCCAGCGCGGCGATCACGCCGGCCACAAACGTGAGGGGCATGGCGCGGGCCAGGCCGCCCAGCTTGTCGAGCTCGCTCGTCCCCGTGCGGTGCCGCACCGAGCCCGCCATCAGGAACAGGCAGCACTTGTAGATGGCGTGGTTGAGCATGTGGAACAGACCGCCGATCACCCCCACGAGCGTCAGCGTGCCGATGCCCAGCACCATGTAGCCGACCTGGCTCACCGCGTGGAAGGCCAGCAGCTTGCGGGGGTCGTGCTGCACCATCGCCATCATCACCGCGCCGAGCACAGTGGCCGCGCCGACGATCATCACCACGAGCTGGATCTGCCAGGTGACCGCGAAGAACTGGAGCGCCGCCCGGGCCAGGAGGCAGATGCCCAGCAGCTTGTCGAGCGAGGCGGGCAGAAAGGCCATGACGGGCAGCGGCGCGCCCTCCGCCGCCGACGGGATCCACGTGTGCAGCGGCATCGCCCCCGCCTTGGCGATGGCGCCCGCGAAGATCAGCAGGAAGGCGACGGCGCCCAGGCCGGTCGTCGCCGGCAGTTGCTGATAGAGCACTTCCTTGCCCATCATCAGCGGCGCGCTGCCGAGCATCAGGGGGACCTTGCCCGCGCCGATCTCCGCCAGGCGGTGGATGCTCATCGTGCCCGTGAGCTTCCACAGGAACAGGATGCCGAGCAGGAGCGCCGCGTCGGCGAAGCCGAGCAGTATGAACGTCTTCGCCCCCACCTTGTTCGCCGGCTCCCTGTCCACGTTGATGAGCAGATAGAGCATCAGCGTGACGACTTCCCAGCAGATCAGGAAGAAAAGCAGGTGGTCCGCCAGGGTGGCGCCGATGCCGCCCGCCAGGGCGAGCAGCGTGAAGGCCCAGTAGCGCCCCTCGTGGCGGTGCCCCCACATGTAAGGCAGCGAGTAGAGGCCCACGAGCAGGCCGAACATCCCGATGAACGCCACGGCAAACCGCGCGAGCGTCCCCGCGCGCAGCGCGACCCCCACGTCCAGCCCCTTGACGGACAGCCACGGGTAGACGTATGTGGCCACCCCACCGTCGGGCCCCTTCGTGGGGAGGAAGCAGCACAGGGCGAAGGTGGCCAGCACCGTCAGCAGGCCCACGATCGCGGCTACCCGTCCCAGCCAGCGGGCGATCGCGTAGCAGGCGAGGCCCGCCGCAGCGGGCACCAGGACGGCGTAGAGGAGCAGCGGTTCATTCATTGGGGCGATTCCTGATTGCCGATGGCCGATTGCCGATTTCCGATTGCCTCACTGGACGGGCGCCTGCAATCGCAAATCGCAAATCCACAATCGCAAATCCCAAAGGGTCTATCTCCAAGCGGGGCTCTTGAGGTTGTGCTTCTTGATCAGCCTCCCCGTCTTCTCGTGCGAGAGCTCGATGAGCTGCTTGCGGGTGATGTGGCCCTCGCGGCGGCCTCGGGTGTTGAGGATGCCCATGCGCTCGGTGCAGGAGTAGCAGGGGTCCATGGCCGCCACGGTGAGCATGGCGTCGGCGAGCTCGCCGCCGATGACCTGGGGCTTGAACGACGGGAGGTTGACGAATGTCGGCGCGCGGACCTTGTAGCGGATGGGGTAGTTGGTGCCGTCGGAGCGGACGTAGTGGAATGTCTCGCCGCGGGGCGCTTCGGCGTGGCCGATGCCCTCCCCTTCGGGGATGGACCGCGGCTCCTCCAGGATCTCCCCAGGCGTGGTCTCCTCCATCCTCTCGACACACTGGCGGATGATCTTGTTGGCCTCCAGGCACTCGAGCAGGCGGACGGCGACCTGGGCGAACACGTCGCAGGTGTCCATCGAGATCACGTCCCAATCTACCCAGCCATAGGCGGCGTAGGGCTCGTCGGCGCGGACGTCGATGGGCACGTTCGAGTGGCGCGCGGTGGGGCCGGTGACGCAGTAGGCGCGGGCGTTCTCCTCGGTGAGGATGCCGATGCCGTGGGTCCGCACGCCGATGACGGGGTCGTCCTGGACGGCTCCGAGGAGCATCTTGAGGGGCGCCTCGAGGTCGTCCACGGCCTGGAGGATCTCGGGGATCGACTCCTGGGGGATGTCGCGTCGGCAGCCGCCGAGCTTGAAGTTCTCGTAGTGGTTGCGGCTGCCGGTGATCTTCTCGCACAGGTCGAGCACGGGCTCGCGATAGCGCCAGGCCCACATGAACACGGTGTTGTAGCCGATGAAGTGGCCGGCGAGGCCAGCCCAGAGCAGGTGGCTGTGGAGTCGCTCGAGCTCGCAGATGATGGTGCGGATGTACTGGGCGCGGGGCGGGGCCTCGATGCCGCACAGGTCCTCGAGCGCCAGGGTGCAGGCCATGGGGTGGGAGGCGGAGCAGATGCCGCACACGCGCGCGAGTAGGAAGGGGATCTGGTCGTACGTCAGGCTCTCACACCGCTTCTCCATGCCGCGGTGGTTGTACGAGATCCGCACGTCGGCATCGACGACGCGCTCACCCTCGACGTACAGTTGAAAGAACTCGGGCTCTTCCTGTATCGGGTGAAAGGGCCCGACCGGTATTACTGTGCGTTTCATGGTGGTAGTCCTTCCTCAGCGGATAGACACCCTCCGGCCAGTCGTCGGCGAGGATCAGACGCCGTGGGTCGGGGTGGCCGACGAACTTGGCCCCCAACAGATCCTGCACTTCCCTCTCGATGAACACGGCGCCGGGCAGGTGCGCCCCGAAGCTCGGGATCTCGCACTCGGGCTTGTAGCCCCGCGTCTTCACGGTCACCACGATGTCCTTGAGCGGCTCGAAGCAGTAGTGGTAGCACATCTCGATCCAGTCCCGGCAGTCCACCCCCGTCGCCGTGGCGAGGCGGCCGCCGTGGTCCACCATCCACTGGTTGACCTCGATGCTGTTCTCGGGCTCGCAGGCGACGTAGCAGCGCGCCGGGCTGCGCTCGACGACCTCGATCAGTCTGTCGCCCAGGTCGCTCTTGATGCTTTCGACCAGCTCTTGTCGTGTCATGATGTGGTGCCTCAACTGAGTGCCGCGGCGGCGGCCTGGAGCCCTGCGATGGCGCCGGAGATGATCGCCTCGGGCTTCGGCGGGCAGCCGGGCACGTAGGCGATGATGGCGTTGGGATCGATCTCGCGTACAACCTTGTCCACGGGGCCGACCATGTGGTAGCACTCGGCGAAGACGCCCATCGAGCAGGCGCAGGCGCCAATGCACAGCACGATGCACGGCTTCGCGGCCTGGCGGTAGACCTCCTGGAGGCGCGGCTTCGCCTGCATCGTCACCCCGCCGGTGACCAGCAGGGCGTCGGCGTGCCGCGGGCTGGGGACGAGCAGCATGCCGAAGCGCTCGATGTCGAACCGCGGGGTCAGGCAATCGAGGATCTCGATGTCGCAGTTGTTGCACGCCCCGGTGTTCACGTGGTAGACCCAGGGCGACTTGGTCAGGCCCCAGAGCTTCCAGTTCATTGTGCGCTCCCGATCAACGCGAGGACGACGGCGACCAGAGCCACCGGCGTCAGGCCGTACCAGAAGAACTTCATGGCGTGGTCGATCCGCACGCGCGGATTCGTGTTCCGCACCAGCGTGATGACGACCACCGCCACGAGGAAGAGCACCACCCAGACGATCGCGTGCAGGACGCCCTGCGTCAGGGCACCCCAGAAGACGGTGACCAGCAGGCACGGCAGCACGGCGTGGAGCATGGCCCGGGTGAGGTAGAACATGGCTAGCGGTGGCCCGGAGTACTCGCAGTAGACGCCGCCCATGAGCTCGGTCTCCGCCTCCGCCTGGTCGAAGGGCACGAGCCCCAGCTTGGCCTGGATACACAACAGGCCGACGATGAAGCCGAGCGCCATGGCGATCTTCGTCCACACCGTCGGCGTCGCCGTGGTGGCGATGCCCCCCAGGCTGAAGGTCCCGCCGCTGGCGATCGCGGCCGCAATGAGCACCAGGGCCAAGGGCAGCTCGTAGCTGAGGATGAGCTTCATCTCGCGGCTCGCGCCCACAGCGGCGAGAGGGTTGCCGGACGACGCGCCGCCAACCACGATGGCCAGCGACGGGATGGTCAGGAGGTAGAAGACGACGATGAGGTCGCCGACGACGCCCTGGGCGGGGTCGAGGTTGATGCTCCAGAGGATGGCGGCGCTGAGGATCGTGGCCGAGAGGGCGAGGATGGGGGCGGTGAGGAAGCCCGTGCGGCGGGCGTACTCGGGGATGATGGTCTCCTTGCCCATCAGCTTGGCGAGGTCGGCCAGCGGCTGGTAGATGGGTGGCCCCTTGCGCCACTGCACCATGGCGGTGACCTTGCGGTCCACCCACTTCAGGGTCAGGCCCACCGCTGCGGTGCCGGCGAAGCCCAGCAGCATCATTCCGACGATCCACGGCACGCTCATGGCCGCTTCATCTCCTATTCTGGATGCTGGATGCTGGATGCCGGATGCTGGATGCTCGCGAGAGAAGACACGGTTTGTGCTCCGTCATCGAGTATCCAGGCTCCAGTATCGAGTATCCAGTATCGAGTATCCAGTATCGAGTATCCAGTATCGAGCATCGTGACCCTGTCACCGCCGCTTATACGGA
>CAZDNN010000423.1:0-5849 GCA_964506385.1 uncultured Planctomycetota bacterium | reverse complement strand
TGGCTGCGGAGCTGTTGACGAGGCAAACCAAGCCAACGGAGTTGGCTTGGTTTTCTAGTGTGCCCAGCCCGAGTTTTCCTCTCTGGTTGCGGCCACGGGTTGTCTTAGGCAGGAGGCGGCGGTGCTGGTCTACGCGCTCGTGACCTTCCTGGGGGCGCTCCTGCTCTTCCAGGTGCAGCCGCTGATGGGGAAGCTGATCCTGCCGTGGTATGGGGGCGGCCCGGCGGTGTGGACGACGTGTATGCTCTTCTTCCAGGTGCTGTTGCTCGCAGGGTACGGCTATGCGCACCTGGTCGCGATGCGGCTGAGGCCGCGGGCGCAGGCCGTCGTGCACGTCGTGCTGCTGGTCGCGGCGGCGGCGGCGCTGCCGATTCTGCCCGGCTCGCGGTGGAAGCCCGGCTCGCTGGCGGACCCGACGTGGCACATCCTGGTGCTGCTGGCCGCGAGCGTGGGGCTGCCCTACCTCGTGCTCTCCACGACGGCGCCGCTCGTGCAGGCGTGGTTCAGCCGTACGCACCCGGGCCGCTCGCCCTACAGGCTCTACGCGCTGTCGAACGCGGGGTCGCTGCTGGCGCTGCTGAGCTACCCGTTCATCGTCGAGCCGATTCTGGGCGTTCGCCGGCAGGCGATGGGCTGGTCTGGGGCGTTCGCGGTCTACGCGTTGCTCATGGGCTGGTGCGTGCTGCGAACGTGGCGCCAGCCTGAGATGCCGGCCACGGCCGCAAGCGAGGCCCAGGAGGAGCGCGGCGCGCCGTCGCTGGTCCAGCGGTGCTTGTGGATCGCTCTCTCGGCATGCGGCTCCGTGCTGCTGCTGGCCGTCACGAACCAGCTCTGCGCCGACGTGGCCGTGGTGCCGTTCCTGTGGGTGCTCCCCCTGAGCCTCTACCTGCTGACGTTCATACTGGCGTTCCACAGCGCGCGGTGCTACCCTCGGGTGGTGCTCGGCTTCTCGCTGCCGATCGTGCTCGCCTGGATGCTGTGGCTGATGTTCGAGGACGTGGACGTGGGGCTGGGCTGGCAGGTGCTGGGCTACTCGGTTGGGCTGTTCGTGTGCTGCATGGTCTGCCACGGGGAGCTGGTGCGGCTCAAGCCGAGCCCGAGGCATCTCACGTCGTTCTACCTGCTGGTGGCATCGGGCGGCGCGCTGGGGGGCGTGTTGGTGACGCTCGTGGCGCCGCGGGTGTTCCCCGCGTACTTCGAGCTGCACGTCGGGCTGTTGGCCTGCGGGGCGTTGGCGTTGGGGGCGTGGTGGTACAACTCGGGGGAGCGGACGCGGTGGCATGGGTGGCGGACGGCGGCGCTGTCGTTCGCCTCGGTGGCGGCGCTCGCCGGGCTGGCGGTGGCGCTGGCGGCAGAGGTGCACCGCACCGTGGATGGCTGCGAGTCGGTCAGCAGGAATTTCTACGGCGTGCTGCGCGTCGAGAGCTACCTGACGGGGGATCCGGATACGGCCTACACGGCGCTCGTCCACGGGCGCATCAGCCACGGCAATCAGTTCCAGTCCGACGAGGGCCGGTGGCTGCCGACGACCTACTACGGCGAGCAGAGCGGCGTGGGCCTGGCGCTGGGCCAGCTTGTACGTGCGGAGGGACGGCGGATCGGGGTCGTCGGCCTCGGGGTGGGGACGCTCGCGGTCTATGGCAGGCCGGGCGACCGCCTGCGCTTCTATGAGATCAACCCGGAGGTCAGGCGCCTGGCCACCAGCCGCTTCACCTACCTGGCCGACAGTGCGGCCGAATGGCACATCGAGATGGGCGACGCCCGCTTGTCGCTGGAGCGGGAGCTGGCGCGCAGGGAGCCCCAGCACTTCGACCTCCTGGCGCTCGACGCCTTCACGAGCGACGCGATCCCCATCCACCTGCTCACCCGCGAGGCATTCGCCGTTTACCTCCGCCACCTGCGGCCGGACGGGGTGCTGGCGGTGCACACCTCGAACCGCTACCTGGACCTCGTGCCCGTGCTGCTGGCCCACGCCGACCACTTCGGCCTGGCGGCCGCGGTCATCGACTCGGACGAGGATGAGATCATGCTGATCGACGCGGCAACCTGGGTGCTCCTCAGCCGAGACTCAGAGCTCCTCGAAAGCGGCGACCTGGGCGCCGCGGCGGCAGGGACGGTCTCCGAGCGCCGCTGCCACTGGACCGACGACTTCAGCGACCTCCTCGAGGTGCTCGACTAGGGTCAGCCCGCCGTTGACAGGCGGCGTGCGCGTGGTAGAATGGCGAGCGACGGGCCGAGGGGTTCACCAACTGATGGAGGCGATCGCATGGAGAGGACGCTGCTGCGCGTGCGGATGGACTCGCTGGAGGTGGCGGTCGAGGCGCTGCCGGAGGCGTGGCAGTTCCTCGGGGGGCGGGCGATGACGAGCCGGATCGTCGCCGCGGAGGTCCCGCCCACCTGTCACGCGCTGTCCGCTGCAAACAAGCTGGTCATCGCGCCGGGCCTGCTGTCGGGCACGGCGGCGGCGTGCAGCGGCCGGGTGTCGGTCGGCTGCAAGAGCCCGCTCACGGGGACGATCAAGGAGTCGAACGCGGGCGGCACCGGCGCGCAGGCGCTGGGCCGGCTGGGCATCGGTGCGATCGTCGTCGAGGGCGCGCCCCAGGACCCCGAGGCCCGATACGTGCTCCGCATCAATGCCGATGGCGCGGAGCTCGCCGAGGCGCCCGACCTCAAGGGCCTCGGCAACTACGACACCGTGGCAGAGCTCCACGAGCAGCACGGCGGGAAGGTCTCCATCATGTCGATCGGCCCCGCCGGCGAGATGCGGCTGGCCGCCGCCAGCATCGCGGTGACCGACACCGATGGCAGGCCCACACGCCACTGCGGACGCGGCGGCACCGGCGCCGTGATGGGCTCGAAGGGCCTGAAGGCCATCGTCCTCGATGCCGAGGGCCTCGACCGCCCCGCCAGCGCCGACCCCCAGGCGCTCAAGGAGGCCAACAAGCGCTTCGCCAGGCACCTCCGCGAGCACCCCGTCACCGGCGAGACCCTGCCCACCTACGGCACCAACGCCCTCGCGAACGTCATCAACGCCGCAGGCGCCTACCCGACACGCAACTTCTCCGAGGGCACCTTCGAGGGCACCGACGCCATCAGCGGCGAGACCGAGCGCGAGACCATCCTCGAACGCGGCGGCAACCCCAAGCACCCCTGCCACCCAGGCTGCGTCATCGCCTGCTCGAGCATCTATCTCGACAAGGACGGCGGCTTCCTGAGCAAAGGTCCCGAGTATGAAACCGTGTGGGCGCACGGCGCCGACTGCGGCATAGACGACCTCGACGCCATCGCCAGGATGGACCGCGCCGAGGACGACATCGGCCTCGACACCATCGAGATGGGCGCCGCCTTCGGCGTGGCCATGGAAGGCGGCCTGCTGCCCTTCGGCGACGCCGAGGGCATCCTGAAGCTGCTTGAGGAGGTGCGCCAGGGCACGCCGCTCGGCCGCATCCTCGGCTCGGGCGCCGCGGTCACCGGCCGCTGCTTCGGTGTCTCGCGCATCCCGTGCGTCAAAGGCCAGGCAATGCCCGCCTACGACCCGCGGGCCGCCAAGGGCATCGGTGTGACCTACGCCACGAGCACCATGGGCGCCGACCACACGGCGGGATACGCCATCGCCCCGAACATCCTGAAGGTCGGCGGCGACGTGGACCCCCTCAAGCCCGACGGCCAGGTCGCCGTGAGCGCTGCCCTCCAGCAGGCCACCGCCGCGCTCGACAGCACGGGCCTCTGCCTCTTCGTCGCCTTCTGCGTCCTCGACGTCCCAGATGCCGGCGCCGCTGTCGTCGAGATGGTCAACGCCCACTGCGGCACCGAGTGGTCGGGCGACGACTAC
Organism: uncultured Planctomycetota bacterium; assembly: GCA_964506385.1. Taxonomy (GTDB): domain Bacteria; phylum Planctomycetota; class PUPC01; order DSUN01; family DSUN01; genus CAZDNN01. The sequence goes on along the minus strand of CAZDNN010000423.1, from coordinate 2,017 downwards.
ATGGAGAACCTCGGTCTGGCGACCCTCCGCACCGAGCGCGACTTCAACGCCCGCGCCGGCTTCGGCCCGGCCGACGACCGCCTGCCCGACTTCTTCAAGACCGAGCCGCTGCCACCCCACGACGCCGTCTTCGACGTGCCCGACGAGGAGCTCGATCAGGCCCATGCCGGACTCTGAGAGCAACACGATCACCGTCAGCGTCAGCCTGCGGTCCATCCTCGCCCGCTTCCGGCCGGACCCGAAGGATCGCAAGCCCTTCGCCGTCACCCTCGACGATGGCGCGACGGTCGGCGATCTGCTCGCGAAGCTGAAGGTGGACCCGAAGCTCACCCATCTCATCTTCATCGATCACGTCCGCACCAAGCCCGACGCCGTCCTCGCCGACGGCGCTGACATCGACATCTTCCCGCCCATCGCCGGCGGGTGAGCTCCGAGCGCTGGCGGCGGGGCGTGGGATTGCGGCGTGCTGCACCCATATGCATAACGCCGCTTCTGCCAGCAGTTTGCGCCTGCGAGTCGCCTTGACTCGCCAGGGCGGAAGCACTACACTTCGCTTGGCGCCTGCACCTGTGGGGCGCGATTCGACACTGCACTTTCACGGATAGGAGGTCGAGTATGGCCGTGCCAGGGACGATGGGGAAGATTGCGGCGGTCAATCTGTCGAGCGGCACGGTCGAGGTCGAGACGCCGCCCGACGAGCTTTACAGGAACTACCTGGGCGGCTACGGCCTCGGCGGCTACTACCTCTATACCCGCACCCGGGCGGGCATCGACCCGATGGGGCCGGAGAACCTGCTCGGCTTCTTCAGCGGGCCGCTCACCGGCACGCCGGCGATCTGCGGTAACCGCTTCCAGGTCGTCGGCAAGTCGCCCAAGACCGGCGGCTTCGGCGACGCGAACTGCGGGGGGAACTTCGGGCCGTTCCTGAAGTTTTCCGGCTTCGACGGCATCCTCATCGAGGGCGCGGCGGACGAGCCGGTCTACCTCCTGCTCGACGACGGCAAGGCGGAGCTGAAGAGTGCCGCGGCGCTGTGGGGCAGGAAGGTCGATGAGGTCGAGGCTGCTCTCAAGGCAGAGTATGGCGAGAAGATCGCCGTCGTCTCCATCGGCCCGATGGGCGAGGCCTGCAAGCTGCTGTCGTGCATCATGAACGACCGGGACCGCGCGGCGGCCCGTAGCGGCCTCGGCGCCGTAATGGGCTCGAAGAGGCTCAAGGCCATCGTCGTCCGGGGCTCCCAGACCATCCCGCTCGCCGACGAGCCGGCGATGAAGGAGCAGCGCTCCGCCCACATCAAGGCCATGCGGGACGGGAACCCCCTCTACGACCTCTTCCACAGCTTCGGCACCAGCGGCCTCACCGCCGGCGCCGTCGCCTCGGGCGACTGCCCCGTCAAGAACTGGGCCGGCACCGTCGAGGACTTCCCCACCGCCGCCAAGATCTCCGACGAGGCCGTCCAGGACATCCAGTACAAGCCCTACGGCTGCTGGCGCTGTCCCATCGCCTGCGGCGGCTTCATCAAGACAACGTGGCGGGGCGAGGAGCTCGACGCCGGCAAGCCGGAGTACGAGACCCTCGGCGCCTTCGGCGCCATGATGCTGATCGACGACCTGCCCGCCATCTGTCGGGCCAACGACATCTGCAACCTCAACGGGATGGACACCATTTCGACCGGCTGCACCCTCGCCTTCGCCTTCGAGTGCTACGAGAAGGGCATCATCACGACCGAGGACACTGGCGGCCTCGAGCTCACCTGGGGCAACGCCGAGGCGATGGTGGCGCTTGTCGAGCAGATCGCCGCCCTCGAGGGCTTCGGCGCCGTCCTCGCCGACGGCGCAAAGGTCGCCGCCGAGCGCATCGGCAACGGCGCGCCGGCGTGCGCCATGCAGGTCGGCGGCACCGAGCTGCCCATGCACGACCCGCGCCTGTCCCCGGGCCTCGCCACCAGCTACAAGCTCGATGCCACCCCCGGACGTCACACACAGTTCAGCGCCTGGGCATGCGAGGCGCAGTTCCCCA
>CAZDNN010000422.1:0-5849 GCA_964506385.1 uncultured Planctomycetota bacterium | reverse complement strand
CAAGCAGCACGACGGCATCGGCCGCTTCCTCGCCGAGGGCAAGCCCATGGTCCTCGTCTTCGACGGAAAGGTCTACAGAATCAAGATCTAGGGGGCATCGAGCGACACCACACGGGCGCAGCAGGCTCTTGCCAGCCTGCTGCGTCCGTCCAGTGTACACCGCAACGACCAGGATCGGCCTTGACCCGCTCTCCGCCATCTCGCGCTCACTGCGCTGAGACGATCCCCTGCCGCGCGAGCGACCAGACGATGCACTCGGTGGTCCGGAACTGGCCGATCGAGAGCGACGTGGCGTCAAGGGCGAGGACGCTGGCGCGGATCTTGTCGAGGTGCTGGGCGATGAGAGCCTTGTCCTCGGTGAGGACGATCGCGAAGGCGCCTGCGAGCTGGTTGCTTCGGCGCGAGGCGAGCATCTTCCTGGACAGATCCCACGACACCAGGCAGGCCCGCGCGACCTCGTGGCTCCCGGCCTCGTAGACGCTCCGCACCTTGGGATCCTCCTCGAGATGGCGGAGGAGGAACAGGGCGAGCTGGTTCTGGACGAGCACCCACGGCTCGCCGCCTTTGCCGCGGCAGTGGGCGAGTCTGGGCGGCCGCAAGCGCTCGTAGACGGCGCGCCAGTGAGGGTCGCCCGTCACGTCGGCCCCCGCCAGGACGATGGCGAGCAGGCGCTCGGCGCGGCTCGGGCGCAGGGCGTCGAGCGCGCCGAAGGTCATCCTCTCCCCCGTGTCGGACAGGATCGCGAAGCGGTCGGCTTCGAGCCGCGCGAGCATGGCGGCGACGATCCCGCGGATCTCGGCCTTCTCGCTGTCGGTGGGGATCGGGCTGCGGTAGTAGCGCCAGAGCCCGTGGACGTACTTCGTGTACTGATCGACCGAGGATTCAGGGTAGTGGGTCTTGCCGTCAGGCAGGACGCCGCGGGGGATGAAGCCGCGCCGCCTGGCCGCCGCGGCGATGAGACGGAGTCCCTGGTAGATCCTGCGGGCCTCGGCGGCGTGCTCGCGGCTGCCACTCACGGCGTGTCGGTCCACGAGCGCGGTGAGGTACGCCCCGCCGTCGAGAGCGCAGTTCTCGATGGCGGTGCCCCACCCGGAGATATTCGGCCGCCGCGCCGCGATGTCAGCAGGGCTCGGCAGCTTGGGGCGACGGGTCCGCGGCTCCAGGTACGTGTAGAGCTGGGACGTTCGTGGATCGACGAAATCGCGCCACAGGATCTCGTGGGCATTGACCGCGGCCTGCCGGAGCGCCTGCTGCGTCGAGCCCGGCTCGCCAGCCAGCGTCACCATCGCCGCTCCTGCCAGTGCGATCGCGCCCGCGAGCCATCGCCGCGCTGTCCGCTCCAAGGCACACCCCCAAGTCGCTTGCCCCTCGCGCCGGCTGCGCCCGGCACGAGAGGACGCCGTCACAGGGCTGTGCGCCCCGTGTCCCAGTCGCGCGCCCTCACAGGCTCTCGCCTGGGGTCGCTCGTCGCGGGATTGTAGCAGAATGCGTCGTTCGGGTGAAGGACAGCGCCGCCGCCATCGGTGGAAGCCGGAGTCGTGCCGCGTGCGGGAGCTAGAATTGCAGAGTTGGACAACTCTGCAATTCTAGCCTGTGTGCGACAGAGCACCATCTGCCAGACAACCCCGTCGGCCCTCGGTCCCTGGCCTCCCCGCTGGGGAGACCGCAACTCGGTCGTGGCGGCGAGCGTTCCCTTTGCCGTAAGTCCTAATAAGCGTGACGCTTACGGTACGTCCTGCCCGTGTCTCCCCGCAGTGAACCGGGTCCGGCTCACCTACGAGCTCTCCCGGCAGTGACGGCGCCGCGTGGCGCCTGGGGGAGCTAGAATTGCAGAGTTGGACAACTCTGCAATTCTAGCCTATGTACGACAGAGCACCGGTTGCCAGACAGCCCAGTCGTCTCTCGATCACCTGGCTCCCTGATCGAGACAGCAGCTCGATCGTGGCAGGCAGCGTCTCGCTCGCTGTAACTCCCTGCAAGCGGGACGCTTATGCTACGTTCTACCCGTGCAAGTCCCCTCGCGCCCCCCCGTCGCCGCGGAGCGTCGCTGCCAGGGATTGTGCGATGGCGTGAACGATTGCGTGAACGGTGGCGTCCTCAACCGAGCGGTCTCCTGCAACACGTCGCCTCCCGCTATCGGCGATCAGACTCGGCACTGCCGGTGGAAGGCCGAGCCCTGCCGTCTGCGGGAGGCATCTCGGTCTCGGAGTTCAAGAGCTCCGAGATACTTAGACCCCCGAATTGGTGGGAACCCTCGAGGCGCTGCGTGCGTCGAATAGAGTGGGAGGCGCAGCCGGTCCATGAGCGCAGCATAAGGAGGCGATGGCATGAACGCGGCACGGACGCTGGGTGTATTGGCGCTAGTGCTTGCTACGCTTGGACTTGTGGCCGACGAGGTGACGGCGTGCCGCGTGATCCCCACGCCGATGCCCATCGTCCGCCCGCCCCACCCGCCCCGACCGGTCCGCCAGCCCCTCGAGACCCGCAGCCATACGGCCGATATCACCATCAAGGGGCCCGTCGCCCGCGTCGCCGTCAGCGCGGTTTTCTACAACCCCAATCCCTATGTGCTCGAGGGCACCTACTTCTTCCCCCTCGAGGCCAACGCCGCCGTCGATGACTTCGAGATGGACATCAACGGCAAGATGGTCAAGGGCGAACTGCTCGACGCCGACAAGGCCCGCGGGATTTATGAAGGCATCGTGCGGAAAATGAAGGATCCCGGTCTCCTGGAGTTCGTGGGCACCAAGATGCTCAAGTGCCGCGTCTACCCGATGAACCCCAATTCCGAGACGAAGGTCAAGCTCACCTACTCGCTGGCGCTGAAGGCCGACGGCGGCCTCTACGAGTTCACCTACCCCCTCCGCTCGGCGAAGCCCGAGGCCGGGCCGATCCGCCAGACCGCCCTGAGAGTCACCGTCGAGCAGCCCGATGGCATCCGCACCATCTACTCGCCGACACACCAGGTGGACGTCAAGCGCGATGGCGATCACAAGGCCGCCCTCGGCTTCGAGGTCGCCAAGCTCGTGCCCGAGCGAGACTTCAAGCTCTACTGGAACGTGACGAACAAGGACGTAGGGCTGAGCGTGGTGACCCACAAGCCCAAGGGCGAGGACGGCTACTTCCTGCTAACGGCCGCGCCGAAGGTCGAGATCGCAGAGGCCGAGGTCGCGGCGAAGAGCATCCTGTTCGTCATCGACACCTCGGGGTCGATGCAGGGCGATAAGATCCGCCAGGCGCAGGCCGCCCTGCGCTACTGCGTCAACAGCCTCAAGCCCAAGGACTCCTTCGGCATCATCACCTTCGCCACCGAGCCCACCAGCTTCCGCGACACCCTGATCCCCGCCACCAAGGATAACGTGCAGGCCGCGGTCGCCTTCATCGACAAGATCGAGGCCCGCGGCGGCACCGCCATCAACGACGCCGTCCTCCTCGCACTCAAGACCCTCGAGGGCGCCAAGGGCCTCCCGATGGTCGTCTTCCTCACCGACGGCCTCCCCACCATCGGCGAGACGAGCGTGGACGCCATCCTCAAGAACGTGGACGGGGCGAACACCGACGACAAGGCCCGGGTCTTCGCCTTCGGCGTCGGCCACGACGTGAACACCAAGCTGCTCGGCCAGCTCGCCGAAGGCAACGGCGGCGCCAGCGACTACGTGGCGCCGAAGGAGGACATCGAGATCAAGGTCTCCAGCTTCTACGACAAGGTCGCCAGCCCCGTCCTCGCCGACCTCAAGCTCGACATCCCAGGCCTGAAGGTCACCGAGATGTATCCGAGGAAGCTCGGCGACCTGTTCCGCGGCAGCCAGCTCATGGTCCTCGGCCGCTTCGAGGGCGAGGGGCACAAGGCGGTGAAGCTCTCCGGCACCGTCAACGGCAAGGCCCGCGAGTTCGTCTTCGAGACCGACTTCGCCGCGACCGCCGACAACAGCTTCCTCCCCCGCCTGTGGGCGACCCGCAAGGTCGCCTACCTGCTCGACGAGATCCGCCTGCACGGCAAGAACAAGGAGCTCGTGGACGAGGTGGTCCGCCTCGGCAAGCGCTACGGCATCATGACCCCCTACACCTCGTTCCTCGTCGTCGAGGACAGCGCGCGGCCCCAGGTCGCCACGCGGTTGCGCACGCACGCCGACCGCTTCGAGCGGGAGTCCATGGGGGAAGGCGCGGTCGGCACAGCCCGCGACCTCGCCCGCGCCAAGTCCGCCGCCCCAGCGCTCCGCGTGCCTGCGCCGGCAGGGCCCTCAGCAGAGGCTGGCGCCCCCACCCGAGGCGGCGGGTGGCGCTACAACGGCACCACGGCCTTCGGACTCGGCAAGGAGGCCCAGCAGGTTCTCCAGCGCGCGGCCTCCGTGGACATCGTCCAGATCGGCGACAAGACCTTCTATCGCAAGCCCGACGGCATCCTCTACGACAGCCTCTACGACGAGGCGAAGCACAAGGGCCAGGTCATCGAGGTCAAGGCCTTCAGCGACGGCTACTTCGACCTGATGAAGGCCCACAAGGGCATCGGCCGCTACCTCGCCGAAGGCAAGCCCATGATCCTCGTCATCGACGGAAAGGTCTACAAGATCACGACATAAGCATCGCACAGCATCCCGCACCCCGGGCGCGGCAGGCAGAGACAGCCTGCCGCGCCTCGCGTTATGAACGGTGCGAGAGCCATCGCGCACCCCCGGCGATGTCACAGTTAAAGAATTCCGCAACAGCCCCTTGCCCCCAAGCAGCCTCAGGGCACGGACGAACCGCCGTGGCAAGCAGACCACCCATAGACCCTCTGAGACGGGTGCCGAGGAGGTCCCGTACGAAGGGGGACAAGGGGTCGCGGGACCCGCCGACTCGAGATCCCACAGTTAAAGAACTCCGAGATCGCGCCATGCCGCCAGCGCCCCCCGGCAAGGGCAGGGCCGCCGTGGCGAGGAGGGGCCCCATACGAGTCCTGAGACGAGACATCAACGCGCTGCTGGGAAGGAGAGCAGGAGCCAGCAGGCCTTGCTGAGTCTCAGGTGTCGGAGTTCTAGAACTGTGACAATCCGACCCGCCGCCAGGCTGCTGTCATGCTTCAGAGACGCCTCCCTCAGACAGGGATAGCCGGCCCGGGTGCCGTCGAACGGCGGCCACGGGGACAGCTCCGCAGGGTTGTCCCCGTGCCCCATCTGAGCCGTTCGGAGCATCCCGTCATGCCTGCGAAAACTCCGACTGGCCGCAGGCCAGTCGTCTGTCCGAGTCTCTTATCGCCGAGAGGCAGTTGTCCAGTTCACGCTGAACCAGCATAATATCGCAGTTACGTAACTGTGATATCAATCCCGCGTGATGCGCTCGCTCGCACTCTCCCCGCCGCTCGCCACCGTCATGGCCGCGCGCGCGTCGCCACCACCGGGCTCGTCTGAGCGCAGCGATGATGGACGACTATTGCGTCACCTGCCCGCCCCCGCACAGAGGCCCTCCGGCGGCGCTGGGCCACGGTTGGTACGCGCACCATCGGGACCGCCGAGCCACGGTCCCCCAGTCCCGGGATCAGATTCCCGCGGTGCCGCGACCCGCAAGCCCTGGTACTGGCACCGCACGCGGCTGGTGGAGAGTGGTGGAATGATCCCACACTTACGCAAGTGTGGGATCATTCCACGATGGCATGCGTGCTCGCCCTCTCGTACCGCCGGTCTCCGTGCGATCGCGCGGCTCCCGACCGTCGAGCAGGCCTCAGCGGAGGGATGACGGTCATCCATCATCCGATATGGGCGTGGTGCGTTTGGGACAGCGAGGTCCCGGTGCCGCGCCGCAACAGCAGGAACCTGCCCTAAGAAACTATCTCAAAACTCCGTCGCGGACGGGGCAGGCATGGGGCCGGCAAC
>CAZDNN010000421.1:0-5898 GCA_964506385.1 uncultured Planctomycetota bacterium | reverse complement strand
CGTCCGCCAAGACTTCGCTTGGCGGACGATGCCCGCGTCTGGAAAACTCGCACTGAGCACACTAGAAAACAAAGCCAATTCTGCTCTGTTGGCTTTGTTTTCCCTCTTTGACGACCCGCGAGGATATGACTTGCTCACGAAGAGCACGGCTTATGGGATCGACCGCAAAGCCGCTCGATCCCATAAGGTGTGCTCAGTGCAAGTTTTCCAGACGCGGGCAGATCGACAACTTGTTGTCGATGTCGTTCCTGTAAGCGCCTAGCAGCAGCTTGGAGTAGACCCTGTGAGCGCCTCCCGCAAGAAGAAGCGCGACAAAGCGCGTAAGTCCAGGGCCAACAAGGGTGTTAAGCCCACCCTGCACAAGACGCGAAGCCAGTTCAAGCAGAAGCACTGACGCGCGGATCCTGCCTTTGAGCGGGGCCGGCCGGCCCCGCGCTCCCCGCACGGTGGTTTGTAGCTGGAGGTGGGCGTGTCGCGCTATGCCTGCTGGCCCTTGCGCTCGACCTTCAGGCGCTCGGCGACGAACCGCTTGAGTTCCTTGCGCGCCTGCCGCGACGGGCGGACGAACTCGATGCCCATGAGGTAGGAGGCGTCGCGCTCGGGCGCCAGGGACGTCATCGTGTCCTTCGCCCACACGACGTGGGCAGGGCAGTAGAGGGTCTGGAGCGACCCGGGGAGGCGGAACTCGACGTATATGGGAGTGCAGTGAAGCAGCTCCCGCCGCAGCACGAGCAGGGCGCCGCTGACGCTGAGGTCCCGTGATACCGCCTCATAGAACCGCGGCTGCCCGGCGATCTCCACGTGCACGGTCATCCGGATCTGCACCCGGACGCTTTTCCTGCGTTCCGGTCCCCGCCAGAACATGGGCGCATCCTCGATGGAGACGGGTTCGGCAACGACGTATGCCGCGAGTATATCACGGCTTGCAGAGAAGTCAACGCCTTTTTGCCCGCCGCCGGCCCACGCCTGTCCCCCGCGCGAAGAGATGGCCCGGGGAGGGAACGTCTTGCCGTGGTGCCGCTGGGCTCGCAGCGGGCCGGAGGCCCGGCAGGAAGGAGCTAACCCCAGGCGCACTATGGGCCTATGTCGAGGGACAGCGTGGCAGTGCGGGCCGGCACGCGCTTTGCTGCGCTATTCGCCGGGTCGTTGCCACGGGGAGGCGAAGGAGCCGACGGCCATGGTCGTTGACGAGTTCCTGTCTCGCATCGCGATGGAGCCGGCGCTGGAAGTCGTCTACCGCGACCCGACCTTCTGCATCATCCGCTGTGTCGAGGGCCGCTGTGAGCGGATGATCCGCCTCGGCTTCTGGGCTGTCCGCCGCATGCACTGGGAGCAGATAGTCGATGCCTTCCACCTCCCCGTCCAGTCCGGCCCGTCCCTGACGACGTAACCCCTTCCCTCCCAATGCCTCACGCCGCCGCGCGGTCCGGCGACGCCCGCGCTGCATGGGTGGCCGGCCGCTTCGGCGGCCCATTGGTTCTGCCATCAAAGCATTCGATCTTCGAAGTTTCTCTGAATGCATCGCCTCCCTGCTTCGACTATGAGGGCGGACCGGGGAACGCGGAAAGAACCACACAGCGGCCGCCCGCGAACCCCCTTTGGAAGGAGGAAGGACGATGAAGAAGACGCTGGTCATTCTCGTGACGGGAACGTTGCTCGCGGGGCCGATGGTGGGAGAGGCCAAGGCCGGTGACCGCGAGTGGGCCATCGCCGGCAAGGTGCTGGCGGGTCTCCTGGTGCTGGACGCGGTCGCGGAGCCGTGCCACCACGCTCCGGTCGTCTACGCGCCGCCCGTCGTCTATCGCCAGCCCGTCGTGTACCGCCAGCCCGTCGTGATCTACGCGCCGCCCGTGGTGTACCGTCCGCCCGTCGTCGTCTGTCGCCCGCCGGTCGTGTACCGCCGCCCGATCATCTACCCTCGGCCTGTGTGCCGGCCCATCGTCCTCCCGCGGCGCCCCATCTGCCATCCCCGAGTGCCGGGGCGTCCCCTCTACCATTCCACGTACCGCGCCAGCCACCACGGCGGCTGGCGGCGCTAGCCCGTTCCCTCGGGCGAGGCACGGGGCGAGGCTCCTCTGGGGCCTCGCCCCGCCGCGCTTTCGCTGAATACATCCGACGCCACCCCGTCCACCATGGTGGCGGGGAAGGCGGCCCGCCGAGCTCACCCCCGCCGGGCTGCGGCAGGAACAGGGAAGGAGCAGGCGATGAAGCACTTACTGATCCTCGCGATGCTTGCGGCGACAGGCTTCGGCACAAGCGGCTGCCTCGTCGTCGCGGACGGCCACTGGCGCCACCATGGCCCCTATCGGCGCCCGCCGGTCTGCTACGTCCCCGCCCGGCCCTGCTACCGCCCGCCGCCTCACCACTACAGGCGTGGTCCCCGCCGCCCCTACGGCCCTCCCCGCCACAGCGACCACCATCCCGGGCCCAGCCACCACGGCAGCCACCATCGCCGGTGACCCGCCCCCCGGTAAGCGGCGGGGCGACACGCCAGAACGCAACTACTCAGCCGGCTGAAGTGGCGGCGGCGGGCCCACACTTCGCTGAAGTGTTGCGCCAGGACTATGCTTGTGCGGGTAGGATGCGGTCGCGGAGGAACCGGCCGGTGACGGACCTGGCGCAGGCGGCGATGGCGCGGGGCGGGCCTTCCGCGACGAGCTCGCCACCGGCGTCCCCACCACCCGGGCCGAGGTCTATGATCCAATCGGCCTGGGCGATCACGTCGAGGTTGTGCTCGACGACGAGCACCGAGTGCCCCTCGTCCACCAGCCGCTGAAGCACGTCCATCAACACCTGGACGTCGGCCATGTGGAGTCCGACCGTCGGCTCGTTGAACAGGAAGAGAATGTGCTTGCCGCCGGAAGGAGAGGCCCCGCCGACGGCCTTCTGGAGGTAGGCGGCGAGCTTCAGACGCTGGGCCTCGCCGCCGCTGAGGGTGCTGGTGGACTGGCCGAGGCGCAGGTAGCCGAGCCCCACCTCGGCGAGTGGCGCGAGCTTGCCGACGATGGCCGGCGTTTCCTCGAAGAACTCCGTTGCCTCGCTCACCGTCATCGCGAGCACATCGAGGATCGTGCGGCCCCGGACGGTGACGTCGAGCACCCTCTTCTGGAAGCGGGCCCCGCCGCACACGTCGCAGACGACCTCGACGTCGGCCAGGAAGTGCATGTCCACCGTCTGGGTGCCCATGCCCTGGCAGGCCTCGCAGCGGCCGCCTGGGACATTGAAGGAGAAGTGGCCGGCCTCGATCCCCAGGGTCCGCGCCCGGCGGGTGGCGGCGAAGGCCCTGCGGATGTCATCGTACGCCTTCGTGTAGGTGGCGGCATTCGAGCGCGCCGAGCGGCCCATGGGCGTCTGGTCCACCAGGACCATGTCGTCCACCTTCCCCAGCCCGGCGATGGACCTGCACTCCCCCGGCTCCAGCGACGCATCGCCCCTCCGCCGCATGTAGTTGCCGTAGAGCGTGGTATTGACCAGCGTGGACTTGCCGGCCCCCGAGACGCCGGTGACGCAGACGAGAAGATGGAGGGGGATGCGGACGTCGATGCCCTTGAGATTGTGCTGGCGGGCGCCGCGGATGCGGATGGCGTCTCGCGCCTTGGGCTTGCGGCCTCGGCTGGGCCATCGGAGGGACTGGTGCTGGCGGAGGTAGTCGGCGGTCTGCCCGCCACCGGTCTCGACGAGCTGGGCGGGGGTGCCGTCGAAGACGACCCGCCCGCCGTGCTCGCCCGCGCCGGGGCCGAGGTCGATGACGCGGTCGGCGCCCTCGATGACGGCGGGCTCGTGCTCGACGCAGACGACGGTGTTGCCCTTGTCGGTGAGGGCGCGGAGGATCGCGAGGAGCCGGTGGGTGTCGGCGGCGTGGAGCCCGACGGTCGGCTCGTCGAGCACGTAGAGGGTGTTGGTCAGCGCGCTGCCGAGGGCGGCGGCGAGGTTGATCCGCTGGGCCTCGCCACCGCTGAGGGTCCTGGTCTCGCGGCTGAGGGTCATGTAGCCGAGGCCCACGTCGATCAGGTAGTCGAGCCTGCTGTGGACCTCGCGGAGCAGGCGGCGGCCGGCCTCCTCCTCCGCGGGGGTGAGCTCGAGGCAATGGAAGAAGTCGTGGAGCTCCGGCACCGGCAGCTCGAGGAGCTCGGTGAAGCTCCGGCCGCCGAGCTTGACGTGCTCGGCATCTGGCCTCAGGCGGGTCCCACCGCAGTCGTGGCAGGGGACGTAGCGGCGGTATCGGGCGATCATGATGCGGTTCTGGACCTTGTACTTCTTGCGCTTGAGCCAGGCGAAGAAGCCCCGGACGCCGGGGAAGTCGCCATCGCCCTCGGTCACCCAGCGCTGCTGTGCCGCGGTGAGCTTGCGGTACGGCACGTCGATGGGGATGCCGGCCTGCTCCGCCCGCGCCAGCATCCACTCGAAGAGCTTGCGGTAGGCCGGCGTGGCCCAGCAGGCGACAGCATCGTCCTCGAGGCTGAGGCCGTGGTCTGGCAGCACCTTGTCCCAGTCGATGTCGGCGACTTTCCCGAAGCCCTCGCACGTCGGGCAGGCGCCGACGCCGCTGTTGAAGGAGAACATCTCGGGCTGGGGCTGGCGGAACGCGCGGCCGCAGGAGCGGCAGACGAGGCCCTCGAAGAAGTGGTGCCGCTCGACGGGGCGCCCCGCCTCGTCCACCAGTTCGAGGATGGCGCCCCGCGAGGAGATGCGGAAGGCCAGCTCGATCGAGTCGGCGGCACGGCCGAGGCGGTCGGCGCGCGTGGCCAGGCGATCGACCACCACCTCCAGCTCGTCCTGCCCGGCCAGCGCCTCGAGGGTCGTCGCCTCGAGCTCGACGACCTCGCCGTCGAGGAGAATGCGGCGGAAGCCCGCCTCCTTCAGGCTCCGGCGCAGCGACGACAGGTGCGTCCGTGACTCGACGGCGATGGGGCCGATGACGAGGAACCGGGCGCCCTCGGGCAGGGCCTCGAGCCAGCGGACCGCGGTGTCGGGGCTGTGGCGCTCGGCGGCGTCGCCGCAGTCGGGGCAGACGGTGCGGCCGACGTTGGCGAAGAGCAGGCGGAGGAAGTCGTTGATCTCGGTGGCTGTGCCCACGGTCGAGCGTGGGCTGGTCACCGCGTTGCGCTGCTCGAGGGCGATGCTGGGCAGCATGCCCGTGATGCTATCAACGGGCGGGCGCCGCATCCGCTCGAGGAACTGGCGGGCGTAGGCCGACATCGACTCGACGTAGAGCCGCTGCCCCTCGCTGTAGAGCGTGTCGAAAGCCAGCGACGACTTGCCGGAGCCCGACACGCCCGTCACCACGGTCAGCGAGCCGTGGGGCACGGTCACGTCGATGCCCTGGAGATTGTGCGTCCGTGCGCCGCGCACGGCGATCTCGCGTTCCATGCTATCCATTGTACTCGGCGCGGCCCAGGGCGTCGAAGGCGGGAGGGCGGGGGAGGACGGTGGTCGGTGTTGGGTGCTCGCTGTTCGGGTACGGAGAAGAGGGAGAGCGGCCTCTTCTCCGGGATGTGCTGGGAGGCAGTATGCAGGCCGTGGCCAGCTCAGCCCGGGCGGCTCGCCCTTCCGCGGCTGGCTACGCGCGAGGCCGCTCCCTTTCTGGCCCTCGGCGATCCTATCGCTGGTGATGCGGGCAGCTTGTCCCGTGCCATCCAGCCGTCCGGGCCGCCGCCGAAGCCTTCGGCCGGCGTTCTGCGCAGGACATATCCCCATCGGGCACAAGTGGTGCGGCTGGCAAGCGGCGAAACGCCGCCTTCGCCTTGCGGGTCCGCTGCGGCTCAGCCAGTCCGTGCAGGTTCCCGCCCAGCCCCCGGCGGGGGAGAGTGAGACAGCCTGTCTGGGGGGCGGCAGGCTGGCGGCTTCCGCCCAGCCAGCTTGGGGGAGGGGCCGCGGGGTCCCCAGGCAGGCTGTCGG
>CAZDNN010000420.1:0-5906 GCA_964506385.1 uncultured Planctomycetota bacterium | reverse complement strand
GGAAGCCGAATCGACGACGAGGACGACGACGACGACGAGAACGATGAAGAGGGATCACCGCTTTCGGGAGTCATGCTCCCAGGACATCATGGACTTGTGCTATCCTGCCGCAGTCGCTATACTGGCCGCTCATCGGTGTGAGTGCCATCGGGCACCCATGGGCTGTGGGAACCCGTCGGCGCCCCCTGAGGAGATCCCTGGGGGCAGGCGGATCGAGTTGAAGGCCGAGGATTGGGAGACTTGACTACGGAAGCCAAACCCAAGGATCGTTCCCGAGCTGGGGTGGCCGGCCTGGGGGCACTTGCTGTCGCGGCGCTCCTGAGTGCAGCGGTCCTGCCGCGGGCCGCCGCGGCTGGCGCCGCGCTGGAAGTCCATACCGACAGCCGCACGCGCCACGTCCATCGCATCACGCTCTACGACGCGGCCGGCGACCCGATCCGGCCGGGCGACGAGCCGGCCAGGCCGTACTCGCCGCGCGCCACCTGCGGCAGATGCCACGACTATGAGGCGATCGCCAGCGGGTGGCATTTCAACGCCGCCAATCCGGACATTGCGCCAGGCAGGCGAGGGCAGCCCTGGATCCTCGTGGACAAGAGGACGGGCACCGAGCTGCCCATCTCCTCGCGGCGCTGGCCCGGCACCTACGCGCCCGCCGACATGGGCCTGACGCCCTGGAAGTTCATCCAGGCCTTCGGCCGGCACCTGCCCGGCGGAGGGCTCGGGGAGGAGTACGCGGAGAGCGTGGAGGACCCCAAAGCCAGGTGGAAGCTCTCGGGGAAGCTCGAGATCGACTGCCTGAGCTGCCACAGCGCCGACGACCGCCACGATCAGAGCGAGCGGGCCAAGCAGATCGAGAGCCAGAACCTCAAGTGGGTCCCCGTCGCCACCTCCAGGCTTGCCGATGTCACGGGCTACGCGAAGTCGCTGCCCGACGACTACGACCCCGCCAAGCCTCGCAAGAGCGCGCCGGCGGCCCACTATGCCAAGCGTCGCTTCGATACGAAGGGCGAGGTATTCATCGACATCACGCGCAGGCCCTCGCCGGATCGGTGCTACTTCTGCCACACCAATCGCCCGGTGGGAGAGCAGGGTCCGATGAAGTGGGAGGAAGACACCGACGTCCACCTGGCTGCCGGGCTGATGTGTGTGGACTGTCACCGCCACGGCCTCGACCACGCGATCACGCGGGGCTACAAGGACGAGGTGCCGGAAGGCGCCACGTCGAGCCGGACGACGCTGTCGTGCCGAGGCTGCCACCTCGGCGCGGAGTCCGGCGCTGCGGAGCCGGAGGCCCGGGGCGGGCGGCTGGGCGCCCCGCGACCCAGCCACGCCGGACTGCCGGCCTCCCACCTCGAGAAGCTCTCGTGCACGGCCTGCCATTCCGGCCCGTGGCCGGCAAAGGCCCCGCGGCGCATGCAGACCGCCAGAGCTCACGGCCTGGGGCTCGAGACCCACCACCCGCGGGACGACGAGCCGCCCCACATCGTCGAGCCCGTCTTCGTGCACCAGGACGACGGGACGATCGGCCCGCACAGGATGATGTGGCCCGCGTTCTGGGGCCGCCTGAAGGACGGGGAGGTCACGCCCATGGAGCCCGACGCCGTGGCCAAGGCTGCCCGGTCGGTCTTCCGGGGCCGCAGGTCCAGCAGGCCGACGACCCTCGTGCCCCTGACGGCGGAACAGGTGGCCAAGGCGCTCGAGGAGATCGTGGCGAAGGAGAAAGACGACGAGGGCGGGCCCGCCGGCGAGCCGGTCTACGTCTGCGGCGGAATGCTGTTCCGCTTGGGGGCAGACGGCAAGCTCGTCGGCGCGGAGCATGCCGCCGCGGAACCCTATTCGTGGCCGCTGGCGCACGACGTGCGCCCGGCCGCCCAGTCGCTCGGCCTGGGCGGATGCGCCGACTGCCACGCGGCCGACGCAGGGTTCTTCTACGGCCGGGTGGTCGCCGGCTCACCGTCCGCGCTCGAGCCCCGAGCGGCCAGGCCGATGCATGAGTTCCAGGGTCTGGCGCCTGACGTCGTCTACGTGCTGGCGCGGACCCTCATTTTCCGCCCAATGGTGTTCGTGATCGGGCTCGCGGTGGCCGGCGCTCTGGCCATAGTGCTCGTCCACTATGGGCTCGCGGGCCTTGCGGCACTTACGAGGAACGGGAAGAAGCACGGTGTTTAGAATCATCTCACTGGCTGCCATGCTGGGCACCGTGGTGGTGCTCGCCGCCCACTACCTTGCTGTAGGCCCGAAGCATCCCGAGCTCGGCAAGGAGAAGCGCGATGTCCGCCGCTTCAGCCTCTGGGAGCGGCTGATTCACGTCGCCACGCTGGGTGCGTTCCTCACGCTGGCCGTCTCAGGCTTCGGGTCGGCCATCGCGTTGGGCAAGCCGGTGCTCGGCTGGTGGGGGGTGGTTCACATCGCGGTGGCCCCCGGGTTTGCGATGGGCGTGGCGGCTCTGGCGCTGACCCTGGCGGAGAGCTGCCGCTTCCGAGCCCACGACTGGGCATGGGCGAAAGCCCTCGGCGGGTACCTGCGACGGAACCAGGACCTCCCGGCGGGGCGCTTCACCGCCGAGGAGAAGGCATTTCTGTGGTCCGCCGCCGGGCTCACCATCGTCCTCATCCTGTCGGGACTGGGGCGGATGCACCCCCTCCTCGACCCCTTCGGCCAGCGGGTCCTCTACGAGACACACCGTTACGGCGCCCTCCTCCTCGTCCTCTCGGTCATCGTCCACGCCTACCTGAGGACCCTGGCCCGCCCTGGCACCCTCTTCGGGATGATATCAGGCAACGTGAGCGCCGAGTGGGCAAAGCACCATCACTCCCTGTGGCACGAAGAGATTCAGCAGCGGGCTACGGAAGAGAGTGACCCGCCGGAAGGCGCGCAAGACACCCCCTGAGCAGCGACGGCGCTCGCGGCAGAGCCCCATCTCGATCCGCTTGCCGCCGCACTTCGGGCACACGGCGATCATCTCAAGACTCCCGCCTGCCCCAGGCCGAACACATATCACCACTACAGCGCGAGATTCCGCGCCAGACCTTGCCGGGACCACAGCGCAACCGCGTTGACGCACGAGGATGCGGCACGCCAGGACGGTGCGCCACCTCTGGTCCCTGCTGCCTGGGGGACCCGTCCCCCAGACCCCCTGGGATTTACCGCATTGGGGCCTCCGGCAACTCAGCTATCTGCGCGGCGTGGGGATGCCGGCGGCCATGGAGCGATAAACCCTGGGCGTTCGGGGGCAAAGCCCCCGAGGCTCTCCTGCCTCCTCTCGCGGCCTTGCTCACACCCCGGCCGCGCCTGTCTGCCGTGACTGAGCCATCGCGTCCCTGGGTGGCGAGCTGAAGTAGCGTTGTAGTGCTAGTCGGCGATGGTGATGGCGATGGTGGTCAGGACGAGGGACAGCATGACGGGGGCCCGGCGGCCGCGCATGGCTCGACTCCGACACGTATCCTGTGGATGTTACGAGGCTTGTGGCGCCTCTCGGACCGGCTGGGCCTCGTACCCTCCCGGAGGCGCGGAAGCCTCCGGGAGGGGGAGAGGGCGAGGGTCAGCGTGCGTCGGCGCGGGCGGCGTCGAGGATGCGCGGGGCCGCGGCGACGTCCTGGATCTTGAGTCTCATCTCGTCGCTGATGGCGCGGATTTCGGGGATGTACATGGCGTAGCCCGAGGTCGGCAGGGCGTTGAAGGTGCCGGGGATCTCGGCACGGAGCAGATACGTTATCTTGTGTGTCCCCTGGGAGATACGGCTGACGAAGAAGGCGGTCTTCTCGTCGCGGATCTCCATGTATGAGCTGAGGCCCTGCCGCCATCGGTAGCCGCTGCGGAGCTCGACGGGCTCGCAGCCGGAGGGCTTGGGGTCCTCGAAGACGAGGTATTCGTAGTCGTTTTTCGCCTCGATTTCGAGGGTGACCTCGATGCGGTCATTGCTGTTGAGGGTGGCGCCGTAGGCGATGGGGGCGCGCTGCTCCTTGTTGTCGGCGTCGAGGGTGAGCTTCTGATAGGTTCGCTTGACGAAGATCTCGTGGCCTGCGCCCTGGATCTTCTCTTCCTTAGTGTAGAAGTACAGGCCACTTGTGTAGTAGAGGTTGCCGGAGCCCTCCTTGACGATTCGGATGGTGTTGTCGCCGGGCTTGAGGTCTGCGTCGCCGAGTGTGATGCGACCGTCGAGGGAGAGGGCGTTGGCCTTGGTGACGGCGAGGGTGCGGACCGGCTTGCCGTTGACGAAGACGGTGACCCTGTAATCGGGGCTAAGCTCCTGGGAGTGCTGGAGATAGTCGCAGAGGGCGTAGACGGCCTTGGCGGTGTCGCGGGTGGACTTCCAGCGGTTGCCGCGTCGGTTGTTGACGAGCCATTTCATCATGGGCTTGACGAGGCGGTGGTTGGGCTCGATGGCGAGGTAAGCCTTTAGTGCGTAAGAGGTTGCCTCGACGGCGTCGTGGCTCCAGTGCCAGTATCCGTGGGTCTTGCCCCAGTGTGCGGTGCCGTTGTCCTTGTCTTCCTCCAAGAAGTCTTCGAGATTTCGCAGCATTATGCTCGCCCGTTCGGCGTCGCCGAGGTGGTGGAAGGCGAGTGCCATGAGGGCGCGGGTGTATGCGTTGAGCTTCTCGCGCTGGCTCCAGGTTTTCTCGAGCCACTTGTTTTCCGTAAGCTTATGCTGTGCGAGGACATAGAGGCAGAAGGCCATGGTGTCGGGTCGGGATTCGAGGTTGGCGAGGGTGTTGCGGAGAGCGTTGACGCCGCGCTGGATGCGGGCCTGCTCGACGTTGACGCCGGCCTGCCTGGCGAGGGTGAGGCCGTATGTGGCGTAGGCGGTCATCCAGGGGTCGGTGTGGCGAGCGCCGGGCCACCATCCCCATCCGCCGTCGCCGCGCTGGGCGCTGTAAATCCTTGCGAGGCCTTTGTTTATCATGTCGGGCAGCTTGGCCTGGAGCTTGGGATTCTCGAGGCCGAGGTCGCTGAGGGTCTTGGCGGCGACGACGCAGGGGACGAATCGGCTGAGGGTCTGCTCGACACAGCCGTAGGGGTACTTGGCCAGGTAGTCGAGGCTATCGACCATAGTCGCCGCTATGGAAGGACTTAGGTCGATGTTGAGGACGGTGGCCAGCTTGTTGCGCTCGGCGGGCAGGCGGAGGGTCTCGACGACCTCGGTCTTCTGTTCCGGGCTCTTACCCAGGTCGGCGCCTTTGGCGGCGACGACGGGCTCGCCGACGGTGCCGGTGGAGCAAAGGAACTTCTCGACGCCGTGGGGGAGGGCCTCGAAGCCCTTGGTCATCGCGTCGCTCTCGACGTCGGTCTGCGCCATCACGGTGAGCTTGACCTCGCCGGGCTGGCGCACGCGGCAGACCCAATCGACGCGCTTCTCGCCGTTGCTCGGCACGTTGACGGTGACGACGGGGGCCTGCGTGAGGTCGAGCCCGCTCTGCTTGAGGCTGACCTTGACGTCTTTGGCCTCCTCGAGGTAGTTGTGGGCGATGGCGGAGATGGTGACCTCGTCCTTCTCCTGGAAGAAGCGGGGGCACTGGAGGCGGACGATGATGTTCTTCTTGGTCTTGGTCTGATAGGTGACGGTACCGACGTGGGTGTCGGGGGTTATGGCGCGGGCGGTGGCGGTCCAGTCGGTGAGGGAGTCGGGGAACTTGATCCTGACGACGGCGCGACCGCTGGCGTTGGTGCGGATGGCGGGCTGCCAGAAGGCGGTGGCTCGGAAGTCCTCGCGGACGACGGGCTGGACCATCTCGGCCTCGCCGCCGCCACCCACGCCGCCGCCCTTGGACTTGGCGCGGTCCATGCCGACGCCGTTCATCGCGGCCGCTTCGGCCATCGGCGCGCCGGGCGCGGGGGCGCCGCGGGCGAGCATGCGGGCGCCACCGGCTTGTCCGTACGCGGCCTGTTTGCGGACCTGCATGAGCTGC
>CAZDNN010000419.1:0-5910 GCA_964506385.1 uncultured Planctomycetota bacterium | reverse complement strand
GCCTTGACCTCGGCCCGAATCCCTCGCACTCGCCTGCGAAGGACTTCTGCCACGGGCTGCTAGCCCGCCGATGGGGCACTGCGGAAGCGGCGCCCCCGGCCAGCCGCACGCCTGCGCGCGTGCGGCTGGTCCTGCCTATGGGGTGTTAGCGGACCGGCTCGAGCTTGAGGTAGTCGAGTGCCACGGCCCTGCTGAGCTCGGCCTGGGGGTTGGCGCCCACGAGCTTGAGTTCCAGCCGGTGCGTCCCCTCGGCCAGCTCGACGACCCCCAGGGCAATGGGTCCCGTAACACCGAACTCGGCGGCGTAGAGGTCGATCGGCTTCCCCAGCTTGTGGCCGTCCACCCCCAACTGCACGATACGGCCGAAGCGGCTCTTGCCGAGCTGCACGACGAGCCTGTACTTCCCCGCCTGCTCGACGGGGAACAGGAGCGCCAGTCGGCTCCCGGGGCTGGCGTTGAGCCAGGCCCGCTGGAGTCCGCCACTCCAGTCGTCGCCGTGGGCCCCCATGTCCTGAACCGCCACGCGGCCGTGGGAGCACTCGGCGACGCGGAGGTGCTCGCCCTCCAGGACGCCCTCGACCTGATGGCCGGGCGGGTCGCGCCAGTAGCCGAACCGCTCGGCCAGTGGCACCGGCTCGTAGGGGTCCTCGCCCCCCGGCGCCTGGTACCAGTAGGCCGTTGCAGCGTAGAGCGTCGGGTGGTCGTTCGTCACGAACTTCTCGATGGCGCCCTCGAAGGAGTCCTGAAACGGCACGCTGTCTGCGACGTGCCATCGGTAGCAGCTCACGTGGCCGCGGTTGTTGCCGTCGTTGCGCGTCTGCCCGTGGTATGCCTTCGCGAAGAGCTCCGGCAGCCCGTAGGCATATCCGAAGTAGTCCTCCGTGCCCGTGCCGAAGATGGAAGGGAAGTCCTCCCCGTCCACGAAGAACTTCTCGTCGCCCTCCCCCCACCAGCCGCCGCGCGGGTTCCACACGTGGAGCGCCATGCCGACGAAGCGGCCGCGGCCCTCGGTGACCAGCACGGGCCAGTCGATCCGCCGCGCCTTGATCCGCGGCAGGAACGCATCGCGGTGCCACTTGGCGTGGAAGCGCATCAGCAGGGGCAGCGGGCGCGTCAGCGGCGCGTGGGTGATCCGCACCGTGCCCGTCCGCGTTGGCCTGCCCTCATTGACCAGCTCGACGACCGCGCTCTTCCCGAAGGGCATATACCACAGGCAGTACATCTCCTCGTCGCTCATCCCGACAGGCAGAGAGCGGTAGGCGTTGAGGCCGGGCGCCGAGCCGAAGAAGTCGCCCACCGGCGACCAGACCTGCGGCGCAGGCGCGCCGTCCCACGTGATCCGCAGGCACAGCTCCCGCAGCGGCGCCCACTCCGCCGGCGCAGCGGGCAGATCGAGTTGGAGCCGCAGCGCCGTGATGGCCCGGGGGCCTGTGAGCTCGGCCACCCGCACCGCCTGGCCGCCCGCAAGGCTCACTGCCTTGGTCACGGTGGCCTCGCCCTGGCGCGGCCCCGCCGGGTCCGTGCCCAGCTTCTTCGCCAGGAACGCGTTCGCCTCCGCCAATGCTGCCTTCGCCTCAGCCCCGAGCGCGCGGGTGAACGTCGGGACGACCGTGCCCTTTGGGAAGGTGATGTAGGTGAAGTGGTAGTAGGCACCCCAGTCCGGGTCCGCCACGATCCTGCACGACCGCTGGTACGGGATCGGCACGCAGCAGTTCTTGCCCGCAGCGGACGTGTAGCAGAGGGCCTCGCCCTTCAGCGGCGGCTCCTTGCCCGTGAAGTAGTCACTGAACGGCAGGTCCAGCACCGGCTCGGCCGCGCCGTCCAGGTAGATCCTGACGTGCCCGCTCATCGGTTTCGCCGACCAGATGCGCCAGATCACCCCAGGCCCCTCCATCTCGGCCAGCACGTGGCGCCCGTCCTCTTCCCGGATGATCCCGCGGCCATCGGCGTTGGCCGCCCATCGGACGTAGCGGCTCAGCGCCAGCCGGTCATACCGCGTCGTCCGGTCGTAGCTCGACCACTGGCGGGCCCGCTCCCCCGGCGCCGGCACCACGGCCAGGCGCTCGAGGTCCAGCATCCGACCGACCAGGTCCGCATAGGTCAGGCGCTCGACGGGCGGCGAAGGCCGGGGCACTGGCTTCGGAGGCGGTGTCGGCCTCGCGGCCTTCGGCAGTGTCGGCGGCTTCGCCTTGGCCGGCGGCGCCTCCAGCCGTGCTGCCGTCTCACCTCCACCCGGCTCCCGCCGCGGCGCACACCCCGCCTGAAGCCCCAAAACGACCGCCATCACCACGGCACCGGAGAGCAACCTGTCTCGCACAGCGCGACCCCTTCTGTCAGCAAGGCATGTCGGCACCCTGGGGAACTCTAGCGCAGCTTCCGGCCGGCGTCAAGGCTCCCTCCCGAATTCGACTTGCACGGGCCCGGCCCCCATGCTAAACTCAGGGGTCTGAAGATGCTGCCGCCGCCAGGTCACCATCGAGTCACTGAGGAGTGTCACTGTGGGCATGGAAGCTGCCCTGAAGGTCTTCGAGGAAGAAATCGGCCGCCTCAAGAAGCAGGTGGAGGGCGTCCGCAAGAAGATCAAGCAGGCCATCCCCAGCCCCGCCGCTGCTGACCTGCTCAACCGCTACCTCGGCAAGCGCGCCACCTTCGTCCTCCGAAGCGGCGCCGAGATCACGGGCACGTTCGTCGAGCACGACCGCTACAACTGCCTCGTCCAGCTCGACGACGACGGCCCGCTCATCGTCCTCAAGCACGCCATCGACACCATCAAGCCCGTCGAGTAGCCCCTCTCGGCCACTCCCTCCGCATGGCCCCCTGGCGTCCACCCCCACGCATCTGCCCACGGGCGACTGCCAGCGTCCCCTCCCCCACTCCACTCCCAACGATGCGGGGCGCGGCGCGACCGTCCGCCGGCAGCGCCACCGGGGCGAGTATGCCGCCCCACTCGTCGCCCGCTCTGCCCTCCCGCCGCGACCGAGCCACACCCCCCCGCCCTTCACGGGCCACCCTCACGCACGCCCCGACCAACCCCCAGATACAACGCGAAGCGCCCCGGGCGTCCGCCTGCTCCCCTCCTGGATTCCGATCTCGCGAGCAATGAGACTGGAAACCACAGAAGGGGCGGCGGTGCTCACGCTCCGCCTCGGCGTCTCAGGCCATGGGGCAGCCCGACCGACAGCGAGGACGAGGACGAGTGAGGAGAGAAGCCCCAACGTCCGGGGCCAGACTCAGGGGCGAAAAGGGACTTGACAGCCTACCCGCCGCATGCTAGAAGGGACGGCTGATACACCGGCGTGCAGCCGTCGGTCACCGCCCATATGGAGAAGCCTCATGGTCGGACGCATTGCTCGTGTCGCCCTCGCGCTCGGGATGGTCGCCGCGTGGTGGTGCGCAGGGTGCAACCGCATCCGCCCCGCAGCCCCGGCGGGGAAGCCCGAGACGGCGGCCGCGCTGCCCAAGCAGGTCAAGAACCCCAAGGACGGCTCTGTCGAGCTGCTGGTGCCCGGCGGCAAGTTCATAATGGGCGAAGGCGAGCGGCAGAAGGAGGTCACCCTCGACGCCTTCTACATTGACCGCACCGAGGTCACCAACGCCCAATACGCGAGGTTCCTCGCCGACGTGACCAAGAGCGGCGACGCCCCCTGGCGCCACCCCGACCAGCCCAAGAGCAAGAAAGACCACGTCCCGTCGTTCTGGGATGACCCGCACCTCGGCCAGCCGAAGGCCAACCACCCGGTGGTGGGGGTGGACTGGTTCGATGCCTACGCCTACGCGAAGTGGGCGGGCAAGCGGCTGCCCACGGCAGCGGAATGGGAGCGCGCGGCCCGCGGCACCGATGGGCGCACCTACCCCTGGGGGAACGACCCGCCCTGTGAGAGGCTCACCTTCCGCGCCAACTACTTCAGCACCTTCCGCGCCGCGGACAGCTACGCCCACACCGCACCCGTCGGCAGCTTCCCCAATGGCGCCAGCCCCGTCGGATGTCTGAACATGGCGGGCAACGCCGCGGAGTGGACCGCCTGCTGGTTCGGCCACATGCCCCCGGAGCGCCGACTCGCCAACCCCAGAGGTCCCGCCACGGGGACCGAGCGGGTCATCCGCGGCGGCGCGTGGAACACCGCGGAGCCCACACTGCGGACCTACAGCCGCTGGCGCGACGTGCCCACCAAGCAGAGCGCCGGCGTCGGCTTCCGCTGCGCGCGCGACGCCGCCGCGCCCGCCACGGGCCAGTGACTGCACCCTAACACTCTGGCATGACTGGGGATACGGCCAAGCCACGCCCGGCCGTGCGAGCGCCCTGTTGCACGTGGAACGATGCCCTGTGTGCGGCGCCGCACACACCTCAGACAAGCAGGCCCCGCTGTGCGGCGCCGCACACCCGGCCTCAGCGCGGCAGTTGGACCCCACCGGGCAAGCGCCCGCCGCCCGGCAGATTGTTCAGGCGACCGGCGACGTTCAGCAACTCCTCGAACTCGCGATGGGTCGGCCCCGGCGCCGCCGCCAGCATCAGGGGCCCCACCATCTCGATGCCGTAGGGCAGGTTGTCCGGCAGCTTGATGTTCTTCGCCCGCGCACCCACCTCGTCCGCGATCGAACGGCCCAGGACCTTCCCCGACAGGTTGTAGACCCGCACCACCAGGCTCTCGAAGATCGGCTTGCGCGCGGCCGTGACCAGCAGCGTCGCCCCGTCGTAGGGAACCCGCTCGACACCGAGCTGCTCGGCCATTCGCCGCGCGCAGACGCCCACGGGCAGCTTCTCCGCCCTCAGGGTGACCTTCCTCTTCGCCAGCGTCCCGTCCCACGGGTCCACGAAGAAGCTGGCCTTCTTCGAGGCACGGGTCAGCTCGCGTGCCGCATCGACCGCCGTCGCGCCATCGAGCTCGAGCGACACCTCGCCCTCCTGGTCGGGCGCCTTCGAGCCCCGCGCGCCCAGGAAGCCGAGCTCGTAGGGCTCGTACTTGACGCGCAGCCCCTCGTAGGCGAGGGGCCTCTTCGCCCGCACCATCGCCCGCAGGAGCGTCACGGCCTCGCGCTGAACCATGGTGGGAGCCAGGACGCGGAGCTTCCCCGGCACGCACGCCACGGCGAGCTGGGGCTCGAGCTCGCCGGCGTCGTTCGGCACGCGGTTCTGGAATGCCCCGAGGATCACGCGACGCAGGAACGCGGCCAGCGCCTCGGCCCGCGCCGCAGTCGGCGCCAGCCGCCCCACCTTGTACTCCTTCACGGTCGCCTCATCTATGGAGGCCCGCCCGATGTGCAAGGCACCTTCGCGCTTGACCACCGCCAGCCGACAGACCCGGCACAGCCACCGCACAGCCTCGCCCCGCGAGGCATTGCTGATTGCGAACGTGATGGGCATCTGCGCTGCCTCCGGCTCCACGGCCAGGCGCGGGCATCCCTGCTCGGCCAGCAGCGTGGCCAGCTCGCTCAGCGCCACCTCCTCGACATCCAGCGTCACCGTCCGCTCCCCGGCGGCCAGCGACCCCGAGAGCCCCGCGAACAGCATCACGGCCATCGTGCGGCGGACAGACCTCATCACGGCACCCCCTGTTGCTCGATGACCCATACTCCTGACGCTTGCCGGCAAGCCCACCGCCGCCGGGCAGGCGCCCTCTATCATAGAGAAACAGCCCCGCTCGAACAAAAGTTTCTCACCCCTGCCATCGCCAACCCGCGGTGACATCCCGAGGCGACCGAATGCACCGCGCGACCACGCCGGTCCCCGCGGTAGCGAGACTCCGCCGTGGCGCGATGGCTGGGTCAGGCCGGGTGGGGGGACACGACGTCACGAGGACGCCAGTGTGGCGCCGCGCTTGTCGGCGTACGACCCCGACGGATGGGCGAACGCGCCCACGGGCTGCTAGAAGCCCTGCGCGACCCAGGGAGACCTCGATCGTGAATCTGCCC
>CAZDNN010000418.1:0-5918 GCA_964506385.1 uncultured Planctomycetota bacterium | reverse complement strand
CTTCTTGTGGAAGACAGGGCCGCAGATCACCCAGACCTTCTCGTGCTCGTCCGCCAATACTGTTCGGCACGGTTCTTGCCGTTGGCATCGTGGTCGTGTGGTGGGCGGCGTGCGGGAGGCGGGAGCGGCTGGCGTTACAACCCATGACAAGACCATGACATTCTTTTACTTGTACTTTCCGGCGGCTTCGTTCATAATGGCGGCATGACGATCCCACGCCGCAAGAAGCCCGGTCCAAAGCGCAAGCCGAAGCTGCGGTCCAAGGACATCGGTGGGGCCAAGTACCTGCGGAGCGTGATGGACCTCCTGCGGCCCCTCCACGCCCACAAGGACTGCCCCAACCGCACCCTCCACTTCGATGAGTACGTCGCCTACCTGCTCCTCTACTTCTTCAACCCCATCGTGACCAGCCTGCGGGGCCTCCAGCAGGTCAGCACTCTCGCGAAGGTGCGTCGCAAGCTCAAGCTCCCCCGCTTCTCGCTGGGCAGCTTCTCGGAGGCTCGCAACGTCTTCGACCCCTCGCTGCTCGAGCCCCTCATCGGCGCCCTCGTCGAGGAGGTTGCCGACGCCGGGCTCGACCCGCGCCTGTCGGCCCTCGACGTGGCGGCCACCGTCGTCGACGGCACGGCCATCCGCGCCCTGCCCAAGATGGTCTGGGCACTGTGGCGGGACGACGAGCACCGTGCCGCGAAGGTCCACCTCGAGTACAGCCTGCTCAAGGCCGTGCCCACGCGCGCCACCGTGACCGACGCCAATACCTCGGAGGGCCGCGTCCTGCGTCGGAGCGTGGCCTCCGGCAAACTCTACGTCCTCGACCGCGGCTACGCCGACTACGGCCTCATGGCCGCCATCGTCGAGGCCGAGAGCTCGTTCCTGGTGCGGCTCCACAGCAACGCCGTATACGAGGTCCTCGAGGAGCGGCCCGTGGACGCCGCCGCCAGGGCTCGCGGGGTCGAGCGCGACATGGTGGTCAAGCTCGGCTGCGACGCCTCGCCCGAGCTCCACGAGCGCAAGGTCCGCCTCATCGAGCTCCGCGTCACCGACCCCAACGCCCTCGTCGGGCGCCCGCGCAAGCCCCGCGTGGACCGCAAGACCAAGACCCATCGCACCACCAAGACCGAACACGTCCTGCTGCTCGCCACCGACCGTCTCGACCTCGACGCGGCCCTCGTGGCCGACCTGTACCGGTGGCGGTGGCAGATCGAGCTCTTCTTCCGGTGGTTCAAGACCATCCTGGGTGCCGACCGGCTGATCGCGCTCAGCCGCAACGGCCTGACCCTGGTGGTCTACTGTGCGCTCATCGCCTCGCTGCTCATCACCCTGTGGACGGGCCGCAAGCCGACCAAGCGCACCTACGAGATGCTCTGCCTGTACTTCCTGGGGTGGGCTGAGGCCGACGAAGTCGAAGCCCATCTCGCCAAGCTCGACGCAGCGGAGCACTGAGCCGGCCGACGGGCATCCCGCACCTCGGCTTGGAGGGGGGGTGCATGCCTTGATCGTGCGCCCTCTGCGCGCATCCTCCTCCCACACACCGACCTCGTGCAGTCCCCACCCCCTCACGCTGCCATGCTCGCCACACTGCGAATACCGTGCCGAACAGTATTGGGCGCCAACAAGAAGTACGCGATGAAGCACTACGACATGAGGGCCTGGAAGGATCGCGCCAACTGGTCCCAGGTACCTCCCAGTGTCACGGACTACGACTTCCGGGGCGATTGCATCCTGGAGGGGTGCAACTTCTGGGTGTCGCTGCACTCAAGTCGTCATGACGCGGTTTTCCTTTATGCCAAGACCGACCCCCAGGGCACGCCCGGGAGGCACAATGAGCTATATCGCGTCTTCGACACACCGACCGGCCTGCGCAACTACGGCGGCGGCTCGCAGCTTTGCCGCGTCCTGAAGAACACGCCGCAGGAGGCCATCGTCTATTCCAAGGCCGTTACGTACGAGCGCGGCGGGTTCAAGACGACGGTGACAACGATCTACCGCGTGGTTGGCGGGAAACCGTGGCTTGAGATCCGCCCCGTGAAGCAGGCCGACGAGCAAGGGATGCACGGCGAGAGCAGATTCGTCGTGGCACCCGAGGCTGCCGGCGACGGAAGCGACTTCGCCGACGACTGCCTGAAGCGCGCGGGCGACTACGTGTCCCGCGTGCCCAACACGGCGAAGATGCTCCTCGATCTGATCATGGACGACGACACGATATGGCTGCTCACGGCCGGCAAGGTTGCGAAGGGGACCCATCTCAGTTGGCCTGGCACCCGCTTCTATGCAGGGAATGCGCCGGGCGGGAGGCCCCGAGCGCCCGACAGGCGTGCTGGGCGAGGGACGCTCGCGGCGGGCGAAAGGCGCAGCGCGCCGATGGCGAGAGACGAATCTCATTGCCATGCCATTGATTCAGGATCGTGGCGAGCCATACAGTCCGGGCTCGCCGGAACCTGGCTTGCCTCCTGAGTCGCTCGCACCCCCCCGAAGGAGAACCGCGTGATGTGCTCCACCATGGCATCGGCGTCCAACTGGACGGGGGGCTGGCCGTTGAACAGGCGGCGGGCGACCCGCCTGTAGGCGTTGAGGACCACAAGCTGAGCCGCGAGGCTGAACACGCACAGCCGGACCTGGTGATCATCCGGCTCGAGGCCGAGCATCTCGGCGATCGCCCTGGACAGTCGCTCCGCTTGGGGTTTGAGCACCTCGAGCACGATGTCACGGAGGGCCGGGGTCGGCTCGGCGTGTTCTTTCATCAGGATTTCCCGGAAGTACCGGGGCGGGCCGTCGCTAAAGGCGTCCTCGACGCGGGCCTGGACGAAGGCCCGGATCACCTCCTGGGGGGAGCGGGCCTCGTCGCGCTGGGCATTGAGGTCGCGAGCCTCGCTGGTGATCTGGTAAGCGTAGCGCCAGGCCGCGTCGTAGAGCCGCTTCTTACTCCGGAAGTGGTAGTTCACTGCGGCGACGTTGGCGTGGGCAGCATGGCATATCTCACGGATGGTGGTGTCGCTGAAGCCCTTCTCGGCGAACAGGCGGGTAGCGACTTCGAGGATGTGCTGCCGCGTATCGGCCCTGCCTCGCTCCCGGTCGTTCATCGGCAATCCCCATACTAAGGCGGGTATGACACGTGTCGCATCCACGACGGCCCTGGGGCGCTTGGCGGGCCGCTTTCGCTACTCCTGCGACTTGTGCTTCTGGTGCTGCTTGTGTCCACCACGCCTGATCAGTGAAACGATGAGCCAGACGAGCAGGAACGCCGCAATGGCGGCTCCCAGATAGAGGAACAGCCGCAAGAGAACACTGAAAAGGATTGGGCTGGGTGTTGGCAGCCTCAATGACGCCGCGAAGACGACCGTGAGGAGGACGTTCAGAGGTCCGCGATTCACGGAGCGCATGGTCAACATCGTCCAGTACAGGCGCCCTCGCGGGGGGCACCCTCATGGCCGGAACGTCAGTTCTGCCCCGATGCGCACGTCCCCGCGTCGGATTTCGCCGGGCGGAGACGTGTGGTGTGCTCCCCAGCCGCCGGACGTGCCGCGCGGGTCTTCCCAATGGCGGGTGCGCTTTTCATCGCGCACGGGCACCATCGCGAGGATGATGACATCGCCGCTACGCAGCCGCTTTCTCCCCTCGACGCGCTCACCGTTGACGTAGGTGCCGTGTGTGCTCCCCACGTCCTCGATGGTGTACCCGAAGAGCCCCTTGTGAATTCGAGCGTGTTCATGTGAGACCAACCTGGATGGCAGCACGATATCGCAGGCCTCGTGCCTGCCGACAAGGGTGAGGCGCTTCTTGATGGGGTATTCGGCGCCGGTTTCGGTCTGCGTCAGGCTCGCCATCGGCAGCCTCCTCGAAGGCTTGCTCGGCGGTCAAGGCATGTCCTCTGCGACGCGCTCGGCCATCTTGGCGTACAGGCGCACGAACTGCTCTTGCTGGTCGCGGGTGAGGACACGGAGCAGGGAGATGGTGAGGTGGCGGCGTGTTTCGAGCAGGCGCTTGACCGTCCTGCGACCCTTTCTGGTCAGCTTGACGGGGACACGCCGCCGGTCGGCGGGGTCGCGCTCACCTCGGACGACAAGCC
Organism: uncultured Planctomycetota bacterium; assembly: GCA_964506385.1. Taxonomy (GTDB): domain Bacteria; phylum Planctomycetota; class PUPC01; order DSUN01; family DSUN01; genus CAZDNN01. The sequence goes on along the minus strand of CAZDNN010000418.1, from coordinate 1,852 downwards.
CGTCCTTCTCCAGGCCAGCGATGGCACTGGACACTGTTGGGAGGGCGAGCCCGAGGGTCTTCGCGAGAGCTGTCATGGAACACGGCCCCCGCTCGTAGAGGCCCCGCAGCGCGTTGTAGCCGCCGATGCTGAGCCTGATATTGCTGAGTCGGCGGCGGAGACCGGCGGTCAGTTTCAGCCTCAATCGCCAGCTCACCCGCATGAGCTCATCGGCCAGCTCTTCCAGTTCCGCGTCGTCCTGCGTCTTTCCCATTCCTGTGTCCCCATGTGTCCGTGTTGCCCCTCATGGCGTGGGGGCTGCCGTTCACTGCAACGATGTGCATGTCGTGTCCTCGTGCGTTGAGGGCGATGTTCACTGACCGTTCTTCGGAACGGCGCAAAACAGTCGCTCGGGCGGCACGTTCGCGGGGAAGAAGTACGTCCGCTCGATGGTAAAGAACGGCTTCATGACCTTGGGGTAGTTGGTAAGTTGGAGATAGAGCGCGTCGTTGGGCAGAGCTTCGGCGATCTGCTCGCAAAGTCTCCCGGCGGCACGGCCGAGCAGCGGAACTGAGCAAACGATCACGTCCGGTCTCTCCCATCGGGTGCCGCGAAGGATGCTCTTCAGTTCACATGCGTCGCCGTGGACCACGTTCACACGGTCACCTAACCTTCCAGCAAGGCGCCGACAGAACGCCCCTTCCCTCTCGACGCAGAGCAGAGGATTGTCGGGCCCGAGGGATCGGAGAATGCCCCTCGTAAGGGATCCCGTGCCTGCGCCTAGTTCTACCGTAGTCGCCTCCGGCCGCCCCGCGAGCTCGCGAGCAACGGCCTCGGCAGCTCGTCCGCAACTGGGCAATGGCACGCCCAGACGGAGGGGATGCCGGCACGCGCGGCTGAAGAACAACAGCGCGTCACGCAGACGCGACAGGAGGTGGTAATCAGAACAGCGCTCGCCTTCAGCCATGACACGCCCCACCTCAAGAGCCCACAGACTACCCTACGTCATGTCCTCGAACTGCCAGGAGAACGCCTTGATGCCTTCCTGGGCAAGACGGCTCCGAAGTTCCCTGACACTGCGTCGGTTCTCACTGCCATCCTCCGCCCAGAACCGCGTAAAGCCTCACAGCGCTGGCGCGCTTGGCGAGCTGAAGGGAGACGAGTCCCTGCTGCGCGGCGAAGAGCGAGCGCTGGGCGTCAAGGACACCCAGGTAGCTGTCAATGCCCTGCTCGTAACGGGAAGTGGCAAGGTGATGGGTTTGGGCCAGGGCGTTGACCAGGGATTGCTGTGCGGCGAGTTGCTGGTCCACCGTGCCGCGCGCGGCCAGCGCATCGGCCACTTCGCGGAAGGCGTTCTGGATCGCCCGCTCGTATTGCGTGACGGCGAGTTTTTGCTGCACTTTGCTGGCCTTGAGCGCGGACCACGTGCGGGCATCGAAGATCGGCATCACAATCTCCGGCGCGTAACTCCACGTGCCCGTGCGGGATTTGAAAAGGCCGGAGAGCTCGTCGCTGGCGGTGCCGAGAGTGGTCGTCAGGGAGATGCGGGGGAAGAACGCGGCCCGCGCGGCGCCAATGTCCGCGTTGGCCGCCTTGAGCATGCGCTCGGCTTCGAGCACATCCGGCCGGCGCAACAACACCTCGGAGGAAGTGCCGGGGGAGATCTCTCTGGCGGGGCTGACGCGGGCCAGTTCGGTTGGCAACAGCTCGCTGGGCACAGGAGAGCCTACCAGGAGGTTCAGAGCGTTTTCATCTTGCGCTGCCAATTGCGTGTAACGGGCAATGTCTCTGCGGGCGGTGTCCACGGGCGTTTGGGCTCGGCGCAGGTCCAGCTCGTTCGCGACGCCGACTGCATACTGGCGTTGCACCAGGT
>CAZDNN010000417.1:0-5933 GCA_964506385.1 uncultured Planctomycetota bacterium | reverse complement strand
CTGCTAGCCGTCGGGCTGGTTCTACTCCAACAGATAGGCCCTCGATTCGCCTAGCTGCATCTCGACATCCAGATGCGTTACTCCTCGGGCGAGCCGCCTGCCGTCCAGCGCGCCGAGCACGTCGCATCTGTGAGGGAACTCGATCCGCTTCGGCCCTGCGGTCGTTGCGGTGATGCACAGGAAGTGGCCGTCCGTCAACACCACGTCGTCGGAGTCGCTGTAGAGGTGCACTCCCGCGTCCTTGACGACGTTGCGGAGGAGCTTCGCGGGGCAGTGGAGGGCGCCAATGTACACGCGCAGGCCATCGGGCGTCCGCTTCGCTGCCGCCGCCATGCCGCCGTCAGCGTACGTGCCGAGGACCTCGACCCCCGGTTCGGAGACAACCCAACGCGGATCGAGTCTCACGTCGGTGCCGAACGGCTTCGCGAGCCCATCCGTGAGCCTTCTTTCTGCTTGCTGTGGCTTCACCTTGCCGGGGAGCGGGTCGGCCCGCGCAAGCGCCATCCCGATGACGTCGGTCATGTTGGCCTCCGAGGCACGGTCGCTCAGGAAGCCGCCGCCGTAGAACCACACGGCGGTCTTCCCCCGCGTGGCCTGCTTCACGGCGGCCCGTTGCCTGGCATCGAGGTGGAAGCAGTTGGCGAAGAAGTAAGCCTCCATGGGCGGGACCCTGCCCTCGACGAGATCGCTCAGAAGGTAGATGCCGAAGGGGGCGCCCAGGCGGAAGAACTGGCTGCGCATCTGGTAGACTAGCGGCGAATGAAGGTCGCGCGTGCACTTCGTATAGCACGGGCTCACCTCGTCCACAATGAGAGCCACCTCGGGAGCCCATCGGGCGGGCTCGTCGATATGCTGCTGGTAGAAGCGCAGCATGGGCGCGATGTTGTCCCAGATGTCCTTCCCGTTGAGCCAGCCGGCGTTGCCGAGGTCCATGTACCAACAGGCGAGTCGCCGAGGCCAGAGCTGCGCGAAGTTGCGCTGGTGGACCCAAGCGGTCGCCTGCGGCGTGTCCACGCGCCCGAAGCCGGCTTTCTCGGGCGTCAGGTAGGTGCGCGTGTCGTCTTCGTTGAGCCAGAGCTTGCCTCCGCCTCGCACCGTGTCCACGGCGGACATGAAGCACCCGGCGCCGCCAAGCTGCCGGTCGCGGTAAGAGATGGGCGAGCACAGGATGTCCACGTCAGGGCAGTCCACGAGCTTCGCCATGGCCAGGTGGCCGCTGGTCTGCGGGCCTCGGGGGATGCCGTGCATGTCGAAAGTGTAGCCGTAGAAGAAACACACGAGCTTCCTGTGCTTCGTCTCCTCCTTGATCGCCCGCGCCATCAGCTCGAGCGGTTCCTCCATGGCGATCTGCTTGTACTCGAAGTAGTCGATGGTCTTGCGCTCGGTCTGTGGGTCGCGGAAGAACCCGATGGCCGTGTGAAGCTGCTCGTCCTTGCTGGGGACGGCGATCTGCTCGAAGGTGATCGCCTCGTCCTTCCACGCCAGCCGGAGGGCCTCGACGGTCTTGTACTTGCCTCTGGCCCATCCGGCGAAGCCGCGGCTCATGGCGGGCGAGAAGTCGCTGAGGCGCGGCTCCCACGACCGATAGTAGAACCATTCGCCCGTATGCTGGCCGCAGGGGTGATAGCCGACCATGTGGTCGCCGTAGTTGTCCTCGCAGTGCCGCACGAGCGCGCGCAGGTGCGTCTGCATCTCCTCGCGCCAGGCCTCCGAGGCCATGCTCCATCCCTCGGTCTTCCCGTCGTCGAAGAGCATCTTGTCGTCGGGGTGCTGCTCGAGCCACCATCCTGGCGGGTGCATGCCGAAGCGCGGCAGGAGCAGTGCGTCGGGGTCGTTGGCGAGGGTGAGCTCGATGGCGCGGTCGGCCGCGCCGAAGTCCGGCTCCTCGCCCGGCTTGGGCCACGGCATGTGAATGCCGAACGAATAGAGGTGCACGCCGGCGTCGCGGGCAAGCCGCACCTGCTGCTCGTAGACGGAGCTGGCCGCCCCGTAGATGGTCCAGGGCGGCCCGATGTGGAGGGCCATGAAGTCAATCGTGCGCGGCTTGTCCGCCTTCATCCACAGCGAGTACGTGTAGCGTTGCCCCTTCTTGACCGTGTAGCCGGTCTGGTGGAAGTGCAGGTGCATGCGGTCCTTACCGGGGTGCCTGATGTCGATGCGGAGGCTCTGCGAGCCGGTGACCTTCGTCGCCGGGTCGAGCACCCAATCGGCGTCCGCCTTCGCGTACTTGGCCTGGAACAGCGTCCAGTCCTTGCTGATCTGCTCCTTGGTGCCCTCCCAGTCGCCCTGGCGCACCCAGTTCTCCGTCGGCGCGTCCACCTTGGGGCCTGGGTAGAACCTGACGTTGTCCACCCACACGGTGCCGGGCCCTCCGCCACCGACGCGGAAATGGACGCCTGCCTTGCCCTCGTTGTCCTCGGGAGCGACGAAGGTCAGAGAGTACTCGCGCCAGTCCGTGCCGATCTGCTTTACGGTCGGCCCGCTGCCGCCGGCCCAGCCGAAGAACATGATCGGGCTGACCGCCTTGTCGTTGACGAAGACGGTCGGCGAGCCACCGTGATTCCTGACCTCGGCCTCGATCGCAGGGGCTCCACCAGGCGTGGGCCGGGCGGCCGGCCTCTGTCGCTCAACCACCGGCTCGCGGCAGCCAGCCACGACTGCCAGCCAGACGACCACGGCGAGACCCATCGGCGGGCCCCAGGCGGAACGACTCACATGATACTCCTCTCCGTTGACCACGCGACAGCCAGGAGCGACGGTGCCTGTCATGGCCCACGAGTATGCGGGCATCGTACCGTCAGCCTGGCAATGGATCAAACGTCAGCCGGCAGTTCAGAACCGCTATGGACTCCCGCAGGCGCAATATGCCCAGCTCCTGCCAGTGCTCGGTGTCGCATGGAGCCTGGGGCAAGTCAGCGCACGAAATGCTTGACAGTGCGTGGGCTCTTTGTTACCGTTGAGTGTGCGTTTCGTTAGCAGATGGCGACATAGGGAGTGGTTCCAGTCCGGCCAGGCGTGGACCCCGCCCTGTGCGGACGGGCAGCATGAGGCCTGTTCGCGCGCGGCGCTCCTGGCTGAGAGGTTTCGGTGCGCGTGGGAGGATCGCATGGGCACCTCGGGTCGGGCGCAGAGGGCAGGTGGCACCCGGGATGGCCTCGATCTGGGCGATGGCCGGGCAGCGGTTCGAGTATAAGTACCTCGTCACCGAGGCGCAGGCCCAGGTGATCCGCGGCTATGCCTGCGCGTATCTCGCCCCAGATAGCCACGCCGATGCCGCTTTGGGCAATACCTATCCAGTCTACAGCCTGTACCTGGACTCGGGCGGCCTCGCTCTCTACTACAGCAGCCGCGGGGGGAACAAGAACCGGTTCAAGCTGCGGGTCCGCTGCTACGACGATTGTCCCGACACGCCCGTGTTCTTCGAGGTGAAGACTCGCAGGGGCGACGCGGTGGGGAAGCAGCGCGCCTGTGTGCGGAGGGACGCCGTAGGGCGGCTGCTCGAGAGCTTCTGCCCCTCGTCGAACCACCTGGCGGTGCGCACGGCAGAGGCCTGCGGCGCCGCCCATCGCTTCTGCGAGCTGGGCGCGGCGTTGATGGCGCGGCCGACGGCGCAGGTGCGCTACGTGCGGGAGGCCTACGTCGATCGCGACGGCGGGCCGCTGCGGCTCACCATGGACCGTGAGATCGCGTGCCTTCGCGCCGACCGGCCCATGGTGGAGGCCAACGGTTCGGGGTGGGTCGCGCTCCGCAACCAGTGGGTGGTGCTCGAAATCAAGTTCACCGACACCTTCCCCCTCTGGGCGGGGCAGATGGTCGAGGCGCTCGGCCTCGCGCGCACGTCTTCGGCGAAGTACGTGCAGTCAGTCAACGCCCTGATGAACGCGGCCATCGCGGTGGCCTGAGCGACAGGAGGGCCTCGAAGTGCCCTGGATGGACGAACTGCTCGCCGCGGTCGAGACAGCCGCCCCGGCCGACCTCCGGACGGTGGCGCTCGCCTTCCTGCTGTCGTTCGTGCTGGGGCAGGCGACCGCGTGGACGTACATGTGGACCCACTCGGGTCTGTCGTACTCGCGGTCCTTCGTGCAGGCGCTGGTGGTCCTGCCCATCGTGCTGACGATGGCGATGGTGGTGCTGACGATGGCGAACAGCCTGGTGATCGCGTTCGGCCTGATGGGCGCCGTGGCCATCGTGCGGTTCCGCAACATCCTCAAGGACACCCGCGACACGGCGTTCCTGCTCCTGTCGCTGGTGATTGGCCTGGCCGTTGGCACGGGCGCCTTCGAGATCGCGCTGGCCGGGACGGTGACGATCTGCGCCGTGCTGGCGCTCCTGCACGTGACGGCGTTCGGGTCACGGCACCGGTTCGACGTGCTCCTCAGCCTGAGGATGGCTGGGGGGGCCGGGTCTCTGGCGAGGCTCGAGCCGGTGCTGCGCCGGCACTGCCGCAAGGCGGTGCTGGCGTCGCACAGGGCCAGCGAGGAGGCCGCCGCGGCCGACGTGTCGTATCGTCTGCTGCTGCGGGATCCGACCCGCTCGGGCGAGCTGATGGAGGACCTCTCGGGGCTGGGAGACGTGTCGCACCTGTCGATGGTGCAGCGAGACAACGAATCCGAGGTGTAGACGCCGATGAACGCAGGGCGCCGTATCCCGACGCCGGCAGGACGCTGGTTGCAGCTCGTTCGCATGCGTGTGGTCCCGCTGGCGGTCTGGCTCGGGGCGGTGGTGCTGGTGGTGATGCTGTGGCGCGAGCGGGCGATGCGGGTGGACACGCCAGGCATCATCGAGGCGCGCCAGGCCGCCGTGGCCGCCGTGGAGCGCGGCTCCGTGGCCAGCCTGCCGGTGGAGCTGTTCGACGAGGTCCACGCGGGCCAGGTGCTGGTCCGCCTCGAGGATGCCGCCGTGCGTGCGGAGCTGGCCGTGGCGCAGGCGGAGGTCAAGCGGCTCCAGGCCGAGCTTCGGGCCACCGAGCGCCAGCTCAAGGAGGACCAGGCGCTCCGCGAACTGGACCTGTTTTCCCGCACCCGCAACTACACGATGCGGATCGAGCGGCTGCGGCTCGAGAAGCTGGAACACAGCATCGAGATCGAGAACGACAAGGTCGAGCTCCAACGGCTCGCCGCGAATCTCGAACGCCTGCGTGCCCTCCACGCCAGGCAACTCGTCGCCGACCAGGAGTGCGACGACCTGCGTTACCAGCACGACGCTCTGGCCAAGAAGATCGCCGCCACGCAGGAGGCGCTGAATGTCATTGAGGGCCAGCTCCGCGAGGCCACGGCCCGCGAGACGGCGCCGGGGGCCTCGGCAGCGATCGAGCCCATCGCCGTGGCGCTGGCCCCGCTGCGCGAGGCCGTGGGCGTGCAGCTCCGGCGGGTGGACGAGATCCAGGTGTCTCGGGAGGCGCTGGTTCTCCGCTCGCCCATCGACGGTGTGGTGACGGCGGTGTATCACCGCGCGGGGGAGGCGGTGATGCCGGGCGCCCCGATCCTCACGGTGGCTGACCCGCGGACGATGCAGATCGTGAGCTTCGTGGAGCAGAGCACGGGCCTCTCGCCCGCCGAGGGCATGGTCGTCGAGATCCGCCGCCGCACCCGTCCCGTCCAGGTGGCCGAAGCCCGCGTGGTAAAGGTGGGCGCGCAGATCGAGCGGCTGCCGCGCGCGGCTGCCGGCAGCGTCGGCCTCCGGCGCTGGGGCCTGCGGGTGCTGATCGAGCTGCCGCCGAGCATGCTCGGCCCTGCGGATGGCCGCGCGGCCGCGTTCGCCCCTCCGCGCCCTGGCGAGGTGCTCGACGTCCGCTACTTCGTCTCACGCCGCGCGCAATGGAGCGCCGCGCCGGCGCACGAGCGCAGGGAGGCCGAGACCGTCACGGTCGCCGACGAGCCGGGCTAGCAGTCCGTGGCAGAAGTCCTTCGCAGACGAGTGCGAGGGATTCGGGC
>CAZDNN010000416.1:0-5947 GCA_964506385.1 uncultured Planctomycetota bacterium | reverse complement strand
TCGTCTCCGCCGACGAGACGACCGTGCGATACAGGTTCCTGCCCATCCTCGGCGAGCGCGACTGAGCCGAACGACCACAGCCTCATCACCCTAAGAGGAGACGCCCCAGTGGCCGACTTCCCCCGCCGCACGTTCCTCCGCTCTGTTGGTGTCGCCGCAGCCGCCGGCTTCGTGGCCCGCGGCGCTGCCGCCCCGCGGCGCAAGCCGAACGTCATCCTCTTCTACAGCGACGACCAGGGCTATGCCGACCTGGGCTGCTTCGGCAGCAAGGACATCAGGACGCCACACCTCGATGCGCTGGCGAAGGCGGGGGCGAGGCTGACGAGCTACTACTCGGCGGCGCCCGTCTGCTCGCCCTCCCGCGCCGCGCTCCTCACCGGCCTGACGCCCCAGCGGGCCGGCGTGCCGGGGAACGTGCGGGCGGGTAAGAACGTCGTGGGCCTGCGCGGCGACCGCGTGACCATCGCCGAGGTGTGCAAGACCCAAGGCTACAAGACCGCGGTCTTCGGCAAGTGGCACCTCGGCACCGCCAAGGAGAGCTACCCCCTCGGCCAGGGCTTCGACGAGTACCTGTGCCACCACTACGGCTGCATCAGCTACTACACCCACATCTTCTCGTGGGACAGGCGGCTCGGCCCCGTCCACGATCTCTGGCGCAACGGCACCGAGATCCACGAGGACGGCACCTACATGACCGACATCATCACCCGCGAGGCGCTCCGCTTCATCGGCGAGCATCGGGCCGAGCCCTTCTTCCTCTACCTGCCCTACAACGCGCCCCACTACCCGATGGAAGCCCCGAAGAAGTGGATGGACATGTACGAGGGGATGGAGACGAACCGCCGGCCCTACGCGGCGATGATCTCGTGCCTCGACGACTCGGTGGGCCAGATCGTCGCGAAGATCAAGGAGCTGGGCCTGCTCGAAGACACGCTCTTCCTGTTCGCCAGCGACAACGGCCCATCGAACGAGGTGCGGACGAAGGTCGATCCGAAGGGGCCGCAGCCGGGCTCCAGCGGCCCATTCCGCGGCAGCAAGTTCAGCCTGCTCGAAGGCGGCATTCGCATGCCCTTCATCGCCGCCTGGAAGGGCCGCATCAGGCCGGGCACCGTGTCCGACGAGCCGGCGATCGCCATGGACATCCTGCCCACCATCGCCGAGGCCGTCGGGGCTCAGCCGCCGAAGGGGCTCGAAGGCACGAGCCTGTGGCCCGTCTTCGAGGGCAACGAGCTCCCCGAGCGGCCGCTGATCTGGGACCGCGGCAACCAGCGGGCCCTGCGGCTTGGCCGCTGGAAGCTGCTCGTCCTCCCCAGGCGCAAGCCCGAGCTCTACGACCTCCAGACCGACCCCGGCGAGCGCAAGAACCTGGCCGACGCAAAGCCCGACCTGGTTAGGAGACTCAGGGCGCTGCACGACCAATGGCGGAAGACGTGGAAGACGTGATGCGTGATGCGTGACCAGAGAAGGAGCGGAGCACCGAACACCACGGAAGGAGTTCGGCCATGAGGAAGCTCGCCTGTCTCATCCTCCTGACATTGCCTGCCCTGGCGGCGGAACCTGTCGTCAGGCCCGCGTCGAACGCCGATCCCGAGGGGAAGGTGGGCGAGCGTCCCTATGAGATGGCGTGGGCGAACCGCAAGCCAGCGCATCCCGAGCTCGTGGACTTCGAGGACCTGGCCGGCTGGACCGCCGCCGGCTTCAGCGGCTGCACGGCCGAGCTCTACCGCTCGCGAGAGCAGCAGATGTTCGGCACGTACACGGCCAAAGCGGTCTACCAGGGTAAGACGGCGGCGAGCTACTTCGAGCTGCGGCCGCCGAAGCCCATCCCCATCCCCGGCGAGCCGAAGGCCGTCCAGATGTGGGTCCGAGGCAACAACTGGGGCTGGCACCCCAAGCCGCGCACCACCCGCACCCATCTCACCGCCGTCGTCCGCGACGCCAAGGGCGAGACCTTCGACATCGCACTCGGCACCGTCAACTTCGACTACTGGTTCCTTATGCACGCCACCTTCGTCTCGCCCACCGGCGGCCTCGCCCGCATCCGCGCCCAGGGTGGCGACGGGACGATCGACTACCCCCTGTCGTTCGTCGCCGTCCGAGTGACCAGTTGCTCCGACGAGCGGCCGGCGAAGCTCTCGTTCGATTCCCTCCAGTTCTACACGCCCGACTACAAGCCGCTGGCCGAGCCGAAGCTGCCGCCCGCCGACGCCCCGTGGCCAACGACGCCCGACACCATCACGCCGACGCCGAAAGAGAGAGTGAGGAACTCGGCGCGGCACGACGGCCCCTCGTGGGTCTTCACCGCAAGGGGACGCCGCGACAGGATTCTATGGGTCTACACCCCGAAGACGGGCACGCTCGACGACCTGGCCGTCGAGATAAACGGTCGCCGCTTCCAACCCTGCGCCGGCGGCGGCCCGGTGCTGCTCCTCGGCGGAGTCGAGCATGGCCCGGGCGACGACGGGGTTGCCAGAAAGCTCGTGCGAATGGACCCGCACGCGAACACCGCCACCTGGCGCGCGGAGGCGGGCGGCGACGCGACGACATACACTTACCACTTCCGCCCGAAGGGCAAGTCGCTCCAAATCACCATCACCGTGGACGAGCCCGTGGCCACGGCCTTCCGCATCGGCCACACCAAGGGCACACCCAACGCCGACCTCGTGAGCGTGCCGTACCTGACGTTCGGTAACGTGGGGCCGCACGTGGTGCATTGGGACGGGGTGTTCCTGAGCGGCCTGCTCGACTGGTACAACTCGGATGCCTCGACGCTCTTCGAGGAGCACGGGAAGCCGAAGGCCGATGAGGTGGTCTACAACGGCGGCTCGCGCTACCTGCCGAAGACCGATGGCGCGCGCAACCCCCTCCGCGAGCGGCTCATCCTCACCGTGGCCACCGACTTCCACGAGGTGCTGCCGACCATCCCGCACCCGCGGAACCCGATGGCCCACTTGGCCACGGGCGCGATCTGGCGAAACATCGGCTCGCCGAACCAGGACCTGCTCAAGCGGCTGAAGGCCCACGGCGTCGAGCGATTCATCTGCCCCCTCCATGAGGTCGGCTGGCGCGACGCGGGCGAGAGCTTCACCTTCCGCCTCCGCTGCGCGCCACGCATCGGCGACGAGAAGATGATCGAATACGGCAAGTGGGTCCACAGCCTCGGCTACCGCTTCGGCCTCTACGCCAACTACACCGACTACGCGCCCGTGAACGGCCACTGGCGCGAGGAGCGCGTGTGCCTGGACAGCGACGGCAACTGGCGCGGCGCCTGGCCCCGCTGCTACGCGCCCAAGCCCACGTGGGCCTGGCAGGCCGAGGCCGACCTGGCGCCGAAGATCGCCGCCAAGTTCGGCGCCACCACCTGCTACAGCGACGTCCACACCGCAATCACCCCCTGGGGCCGCACGGACTACGATGCGCGGGTGCCCGGCGCAGGGATGTTCCGCACCACCTGGGCCTGCTACGCGCGCATCCTCTGGAACGAGTGCCAGGCATACGGCGGCCCGGTTTTCTCCGAGGGGCGGATGCACTGGATGTCGGCCGGCCTCGTCAGCGGCAACTACGCGCAGATCACCGGCCCCGAGCGCTGGCGGCAGCCGCCGCTCGTGGACTTCGACCTGCTGAAGATGCACCCGCTCATGACCGACTTCGGGATGGGCATGCCCAGCATGTTCTACCCCAGGCGCGGCGGCGAGTGGCAGAGCGACCGCAGCCGCACCAGCCCGTGGCTCGACCGCTTCCTCACCTCGACCCTCGCCTTCGGCCACATCGGCTTCCTCCCCCTCGAATGGGGCTTCGACGGCGCTCTGAAGGCCTTCTACATGACCAACGCCGTCCAGCAGCACTACGCCCTGGTGCCCGTCGAGGCCATCCGCTACTTCGACGGCGAGAAGCTGCTCACCACTTCTGAAGCCATCCGCACGGGCGCCCACAAGCGCGGGCAGGTCCACGTCCGCTACCAGAGCGGCCTCGCGCTCTGGTGCAACCTGAGCTTCGACGACGACTGGCACGTCGAGTGCGACGGCGCGACCTACGTGCTGCCGCCCACCGGCCACCTGGCGTTCCTGAAGGGCAAGCTGCTCCAGTACTCGGCGCTCGTGGATGGCCGGCGCATCGACTACGTGCGGTCGCCGGACTACGTCTACGTCGATGCGCGAGACAGGCTGGCGGTGGTGGGTCCCGTCGTCTGCAAGGGTGCGGTGGCGATCAAGCCGCTCCCCGAGGCCAACACGTGGGCGGTCATTCCGGCGACGAGTTGCGACGAGGTGAGCCTGCGGCTGACCCACCTCGGTCTCAAGCCGTCGCAGGTCGTTGGCGCCGAGGCGCTCGACCTGGAGGGCGCGTCGCTTGGCCCGGCGGAGGTCCGCGTCAGCAACCTGGGGCAGACGATCTTCCCGGTCGGGGGCGCCGTCCGCTACCGCGTCCGCCCCGTCGGCACGGGGCTCGCGCCGCGGCCCGATGAGACCGTTCGCAGGATCGTCGCCGGCCTCGCACGCACTGCGCGGGTCGGCATCGTGGACGAGGGGCGGGGCGACCTCGAGGCCGCCAAGCTCCTCATCGAATGGGTGCGGCCGGACGGCACCATCAGGCAGGTGGGGGAGGACGGGCTGCCGGCGCGGATCGGCAGGCGACGCGAGCACGTCCGAGTCATCGCCGTCCCCATGCCGGCCGAGGCGAAGCTCGGCGAGCGCCAGTGGTTCCGCGTCCGCGTTGCGGGCCATATCCGCGGCCGGCCGGCGGAGGGCTCGGCGTGGTATACGGCGATCGCGGCGCCAGCGCTCGACGTCACGCTTCGACCACGAGACCCCTCGCCCCAACGCCCCGGCAGCCGACAGGAGCTTGTCCTCACGCTTCGGAGCAACTGCGAGGGCCCTGCGCGCGTGACCGTCGAAGCCGAATCTCCCACGCTCGACCTCGAGCCTGCGAAGACGACGCGGGATCTCTCCGAAGCGGAGGGGGCGACGCTGTCCCTGGGCTACGACCTGCCCGACGAGCCGGCCGTCGTCCCTATCGAGCTTCGCTTCGCAGGCTATCTGACACCGGCTGAGCGCGCGATGGCACACATGATCGTCGGGGCACAGAAGCTGGATCCCGCCAAGCCGCTCTGGACGATGACGGTCAAGCGGTGGCTCCGCGTCACGAAGGCCCGGTCGGTGGCCGTCGATCTGAGCACGCTGAGGCCGAGCCACGTCGGGATGGCCTATCGCGGCAAGGCGGAGGAGCCGCTGGGGGCAGACAGCGGCGCGTCGTTCTACGCGTCCAGGCGCACGGTGGGCGGCGTGGAGAAAGCCGGCTTCTTCTGCCACCCGCCCTACAAGGGTGGCGTCGGCAATGCCTACGGCGAGTTCCAGGTCGCGCTGCCCGACGAGGCCTGCGCCTTCGAGACCTACGTGGGCTTCTCCGACGGGTCGAGCACGGCCGACGGCTGCGTCTTCTCCGTCCAGGTGCGGTCAGGCGAGACGTGGGAGACGGTGGCAGAGCTCCAGTATGCGACGCTCAGGCAGTGGAAGGCGTTCCGCTGCGACCTGTCGAGGCTCCAAGGGAAGAAGATCGGGCTGCGGCTGGTGACGGACGTGGGGCCTGCGGACAACTCGTCGAGCGACTGGGCCGTGTGGGGCGAGCCGCGGGTCGTGCTGGCCGGCGAGCGGCTGCTGCCCGAGGTCTTCGCCGAGGAGCCGACCCTGCCGATCGGCCCGCCGCTCAAGCCGCTGCGGGGCCTCAAGGCATCAGACCTCGGCGCCGTCGCCGAGGCGAAGGTCGTGCTCGACGGCGCGGGCGTGAACACCGGCGAATACGAGAGCGACGTCATCCTCAACGGCTTGCTCATCGGGCACACCCCTGCCTCGGCGAGCGACACGGTCTGGGCCAAGCAGCAGGCCGTGCCGGTGCCGGCCGAGGCCCTGAAGACCATTGGCCCGCGCAATGCCGTCGTCATCCGCAATCCCGG
>CAZDNN010000415.1:0-5955 GCA_964506385.1 uncultured Planctomycetota bacterium | reverse complement strand
GGCGCCTTGCGGAGACAGGCCGTGATGCAGGACCCAGGCGAGCCCGGCACCAACGCGGTCGAGCCGCCGCCCGGCATGGTGTTCATCCCCCGCGCGGAGGTCGCCCTGGGCAGCGCGCAGGCCTTCGATGAGAACCCCCTCCATACCGTCGTCGTCGAGCCCTTCTACCTCGACATATACCCCGTGACAAACGCCGCTTATGCCGAGTTCGTCGATGGCACTGGGCACCGCGCGCCCAAGCATTGGGTGGACCGGGCGCCGCCCCACGGCGAGGAGGATCACCCGGTGGTGTGGCTGAGTTGGTTCGACGCAGTGGCCTACGCCAAGTGGGCGGGCAAGCGCCTGCCTACCGAGGATGAATGGGAGTACGCGGCGCGGGGAACGGATGGCCGGGAATACCCCTGGGGGCACACCTTCTCCGCCGAGTGCTGCAACGCCCGCGCCACCGGCCTTGGCCGCACCAGTGCCGTGGGCGACTTCCCCCAGGGCGTCAGCCCCTTCGGCTGCCACGATATGGCGGGCAATGCCTGGGAATGGACGGCGTCGTGGGCCGACACCGACCGCGTGCGGCGGGTCCTGCGCGGCGGCTCGTGGGGCAGCGGCGCCATGAGCGTGCGCACCTGCTACCGAGGCCGTGACCTCCCGAGCTACTGGAGCAACGCCTACGGGGTCCGCTGCGCCCGCAGCATCGCCCTCTGACCCTCCCCCGATCGGCAGGAATCGACAGGAAACCTGGCGGCGGCGCCGCTGCGGCCCGCCAGCATGTCCATCGTAAGTCTCCGCACACCCACGCCTTATGACGTTGTGGGCCTGCGCAGAAAAACTGGCTTTTTCACACACAAAAAGCTTGACTCGGCAGATATTCGGCCCTATAATACAAGGCTCCGCGCCCGCCATAGCTGGGCGCGGGCAGTGCGATTTGGGGTTCAAGAGACCAGGAGTTAGACCCATGCACAAGATCGACCGCCTCCAGCTCATCCGCGAGCGGCACAGGAAAGTCATCCTCGAGCCCCGCGAGCGCCAGGAGTTCGACATCTTCGACGATTGGAACGAAGAGTTCGACTTCGTCGATGAGGAGCTCCTGAGCCGCCAGCTCTGCGCGACTGACGACGAGGAGGAGTGACGCCGCCGGCGCCCCTGGAGCCCGCACCCCCCTGCTGAGGAGCGAGACCCGTGCCGTGCGGAAAGAAGCGACGCAAGCGCAAGATCGCCAAGCACAAACGCGACAAGCGCCGCCGCGCCAATCGCCACAAGAAGAAGTAGGGCCCCGCCACGCCACGGGCCGGCTGCTTCGCCACGCGCTTGGACTCTGCCTTTACATATCTTTACATTGACACCCCCGTTGCGCCAGCGCTATAATCCAGTCGGTACAGTGGGAGTCCGTAAGGACTGGCGTCCAGGCCGCGTTCGCATTACTCTAGCTCAGGAGGGGTAGCGGTGCGTAAGTCGCTCCTGCTCGCCTGTGCGCTGCTTGCCCTGGTGCCGCTGGCCTGCCAGTCGTTCCGCCAGGGCCTCAACCCGTATCCACCCGAGTTCCTGCGGGTGATGACCGCAGCGGAGAGGGTGCTCGGCCGCCACTTCGTCATCACGGGGGTAGACAAAGCCCACGGCGTCGTCGGGGCGTCGTCGGTCGTGCGCGCCAATACGTTCACCAAGTACCGCACTCGTGCTGAGGCGCGGGTCTACCCGGTGGGGCTGCGGGTCTATGATGTCCAGGTCCGCGTGACGAACGAGTTGGAGATCTCGGAGCCGTCGCTCCTCGGCCGCGGGCAGCCCGGCTATGACTGGCGGGCCGTGGGCTTCGACCACGTGCTCGAAGCCGCCCTGATGACGGAGTTGCAGGCCGAGATCGAAGGCAAGACCGTCTCGGCCGTGCCCCCCGGCTACAGCAACTTCCTGAAGCCCTCTGCCCCCAAGGCCCGCCACCGCGACCTCTTCCGGACAGCGCCGCCTCCCCCACCGCCGCCGAAACCCGCGCCGGAGCCGAAAAGCCAGTCGAAGGCGCAGGACGCCACCGTGAAGGGCAAGCCCGACCCGGCCGCCCTCTACGCCCAGTACCTCGCTCTCGGCGACGTCTACGAGAAGCGTCGCGAGCACAAGAAGGCGCTCCTCGAGTACCAGCGCGCCACGCTGGCCCGCCAGGACGCCGCGGCGGCCCACCTCTCGCTCGCCACCGTTTTCACCGCCCTCAGCCGCTACGACGCCGCGGCCGCGGCCCTGCGCGACGCCGCCAAGGCCTCGGGCGACCGGTCGCTGAATTCCTATGACCTGAAGCGCCTCAGGACCCTCGCCGAGGATCTCAGCGAGCGGCTCCTGACCCTCAAAGGCTGGTGCAAGCAGAACCCGAAGGACGCCGACGCGCGGCTCCTGCTCGGCTACCACTGCCTGCTCGCCGAGCGTACCGAGGAGGCCCGCAAGACCCTCGGCACGATCCTCGAGGCCAGCCCGGAGGATCCGGCGGCAGCATACCTGCTCCGCCAGATCGGCAAGTCCTGACCCCGCACGGCGAGCGGATGTCCCCCTTGCCATCCGACCAACTCGACTGGGAGCGTGAGCGTCGCGACATGGTGGAGCGACAGCTCCGCGGCCGCGGCATCCACGACGCGCGCGTTCTCGACGCCTTCCTTGCCGTCCCGCGCCACGAGTTCCTGCCCCCACAATCCCGCGACCAGGCCTACGAGGACCATCCCGTCCTCATCGGCGCGGGGCAGACGATCTCCCAGCCGTACATGGTCGCCATCATGACGGAGGTGCTGTGCCCGCAGCCTGGGGACCGCGTGCTTGAGATCGGGACGGGCTCAGGGTACCAGACAGCGATCCTGGCGGAACTGGTGGCCGAGGTCTACACGATCGAGCGGCTCCCTGAGTTGTCGGAGAAGGCGCGGGAGCAGCTCGGGCGGCTGGGCTACGGCGGCATCCACTACCGTGTGGCCGACGGCACGCTCGGCTGGCCCGAGGCGGCGCCGTTCGACGGCATCCTGGTCACGGCTGGTGGGCCGCGGGTGCCCGTCTCGCTCAAGGAGCAGCTCGCCGAGGGTGGTCGGCTGGTGATGCCCGTCGGCGGGCGGCGCGGCCAGGATCTGGTGAAGGTGGTGCGCCGCGGCGGTGATTTCATCGAGGAGCGCCACGGCGGCTGTGTGTTCGTCCGCCTCATCGGCGAAGAGGGCTGGCCGGAGGCATAGGGGGGCGGTGGTTCTCGGCGCGGTGGTAGGGCCTATGCGAGGCACGGGGGAGAGCGCTGGGCAGCTTGATTCGCCGATCTGCTAATGGTATAATCCGCAAGAGGTTGCGGCGAGTGGCCGCAGGAGCCCCGTAGAGGCCCCCCTGAGGAGAGGAACTCGTGAGTCCCTTGCCCGCGAGGCCGTGGCTGGCCGTGCTGGCGGTGCTGTTGGCCGGCTCGATGGCCCTCCCGAGCGCCTGGGGCGCGAGCCCCGCTGCAACGGCGCCCGCCCCCCCCGCGGGCTCCACCGCGGCACCCATCCGCCCCGTCGCTAAGCCCGAGATCACCAACGTCGAGCCGCCCACTCCCGTGAAGGGCCGCGCCGTGGAGCTCACCATCTACGGCACCGGCTTCAGCGAGGACCAGGCGAACATCCAGGTGAGCTGTGGCGGCGTGGCGGCCGCGAGCATCGACGTCCAGTCCCCCCACCGCATCGTCGCGACCTTCCCGCCCTTCGAGAAGATCGGCGCCGCCACCGTCACCGTGATCAATCCCAACGGCGACCGCGCTGACCTGCCCAAGGCCATCTACATCCGCCCGGGCGGCGGCTTCGACCTGACGGCCCTGTGGTACCAGATGCAGTTCTCCAAGCGCGGCTTCTTCGAGTGGTTCCAGCTCGGCGGCTGGCTCATGTACGTGTTCCTCGCCATCTCGTTCCTTGGGGTGGCATGGGCGGTGCACTGTTTCCTGGTGCTGCGTCGGTCGCAGATCGTTCCGGAGTCGTTCCTGAAGACGCTGTGCCGCCAACTCGATCAGGGCGATCTGCGAGGCGCGACGGCGGCGTGCGAGCGCAGCGGCTGCGTGTTCAGCCGCGTGGTGGCCGCGGGGCTCCAGCGGGCAGGGGAGGCGCTGGAGTCGCCGGACAAGGTGCGGGAGTCGATGGGCGCGGCTGGGTCGCGCGAGGCGGCGCACCTGCACCAGAAGATCAGCTATCTGGCGAACATCGGGACGATCTCGCCCATGCTGGGCCTGCTGGGCACGGTGTTCGGCATGATCATGGCTTTCAATCTCATCTCGACGGGCGAGCCGCGGCCCTACCTGCTGGCGGCGGCCATCGCCAAGGCGATGGTCACCACCGCCTCGGGCCTCGTTATCGGCATCCCGGCGCTGGCCATTTACTTCTACCTGCGGGGGCGCCTCCTGCGGCTGGTGACGCACATGGAGGTGGTGGCCGACGAGGTGGGCAACACGATCATCGAGAAGGCGGAAGAGCTGTGAACTTCCGAGTGGCGGACGACGAGCAGGTCGGGCGGTTCCAACTGGCTCCGCTCATCGACATCGTGTTCCTCCTGCTGGTCTTCTTCGTCGTCACCACGGCCCTCCAGCAGATCGAGCGGCAGATGGGCATCAACCTGCCCGAGGCCAACGAGGGGGTGGCCCCGCCACGCCAGCGCCCGCCCTACTACATCAACATCGCCCAGGACGGCACGCTGCTCATCAGCAACCGCACCCTGGCCTATGACGAGTTGCGCATGTGGCTCCGGGACCTGGCGGACGCCTACGCAGGGAGTCCGCCGCCCATCATCATCCGCGCGGACAAGGAAACGCCGTTCAAGTTCTTCGTCAAGGTCATCGACGCGTGCACGGCGGCGGACATCCGGAACTTCCAGATCGCGCACGTCGAGGAGCAGAAGAGCGCCCCCCAGCCGTAGCCCTTCGAGGCACCCGATGAAGCTCCGCAGCCCCCTCGTCGCCGCCGTCGCCATCGGCCTCGCCGCCTGTGCCATGGCCGGCGAGGCCGACGTGGCACCGGCGGACCTGCTCTTCGAGTACGCCGAGGGCCTCTATCGTGACGGCCTGCACAAGCTGGCCGTTCCCGAGTTGCGCAAGTTCCTCGAGACCTATCGCAAGGACCCGCGGGTCTCCCGCGCCGAGTTCTACCTCGGCGAGTGCCACTACGCGCTCAAGGACTACAAGGCCGCCCTCCCCCATTTCGAGGCCGCGGTCCGGGACCCCAAGCTGCCACAGCATCCCGTGGCGCTCTATCGGGCCGGCGACTGCCGCTTCCGCCTCGGCGCCATCGAGCAGTGCGTCGAGCCTCTCGAGCAGTTCCTCGCCTCCAGGCTCCTCACGCCCGACCACAGGCGCTTCATTGTCCACGCCAAGTACGCCCTGGCCAGGGCCTACTTCCATCAGCGGCGGTTCGAGGGCGCGCTGAAGCTCTACCAGGAGGTCCTCACCGACCCGTCGCCCGATAACACCTACAAGGCCCACGTCCTCCGCCCCATCGGCGACTGCCAGCTTGCCCTCGGCCACCCCGACAAGGCGCTCGGCTCCTACCGGCAGCTCGAGACCTACCTCGAGCAAGCGCTCAAGGCCAAGCCCAAGGACACCCCTTCTGCCAAGGCGCAGCGCCAGTTCCTCGCCGACCTGCGGGTGCGCATGGCGGGAATCCTGCTCAAGCAGGGGAAGCACGCGGAGGCCCTCGCCCAGTTCGGCCACCTCGACGCCAATGGCAAGCACGCTCACGAGGTGCTCTACGGCCGCGCCCAGTGCCTCTACTACCTCGCTCGGCACCAGGAGGCGCTCGTTCCCGCCCTCGAGTACCTCAAGCGGTTCCCCAAGGGCGAGCGCGTGCTCGACGCGCTCTACATCGCCGGGGAGGCCCACTACCAGGAGGGCCGCTACGCCGAGGCCGAGAAGCTCTTCCGCGACCTGCTGTCCCGCGACAAGGACAAGGCGCATCCGGCCCGCGAGGCCGCGGCCTTGGGCCTCTGCTACGCTACCTACCGCCA
>CAZDNN010000414.1:0-5975 GCA_964506385.1 uncultured Planctomycetota bacterium | reverse complement strand
GGAAGCCGCGCTGTGGCGACGAGCAGAGCGGACGGCCTGTGCGACGTGGCGAGGCGGGTGGTGGAGACGGATGCGACGGCGCCCCGGCCCATCAAGACCGGGGCGCCGCTGTCATGTCGTCTGTGCGCGGCTCAGCGCCGCCTGCGCCGCCGCAGGAGCGCCAGGGCGCCGAGGCCGAGCAGGCTGAGGGTCGCCGGCTCGGGCACCGATTCGCCGAAGAACTCGATCTCGCTCAGGCCCAGGATGTTCTGCGAGCCATACGAGGTGGCGCGGAAGCGGAAGGCGTGGTAGGGCTCTGGCAACGCGAAATCGGGGCCGGCGTTGTACTCGAGCACCTTGTTGTCCACGCTGCCGCCGCCGAGCAGGAACGGGCTGGTGCCGTCGGCCGTGTAGGCGAAGATGGGCGTCCAGTTCGTCCCGTCGTCGGAGCCCTCGATGTACCACACGTCGGGGTCGCGGGCCGTGCCGCTGTCGTTGTCCGACGCGATGGTGAAGCCCGTGAGGATGTACTCCGCGCCCGAGTTGTAGGGCGTGAGCTGCACGGCCGCGAACGTGGTGCCGCCGTTGCAGCACCACTTGTTGCTGCCGCCGCCCACCTTGTTGTCGAACAGGTCGAGCGCCGCCTCGTTGCCCTTGCCTGGCGAGAACCAGTTCTCGCTGCTCGCCGAGGCCGACAGGAAGTCGTAGCCGGTGCCGTAGTACGGCGGGTTGCCGGGCACGTTGTCGTTGATGTTGTTGTCCGGGTCCGTCAGGTCGCTGCCGATGAGGCTGGCCGTGCCGTAGCCGAGCACGGTCACCGCCTCGGCCTGCTGCCCCACCAGCCCCACCACGGCCACGAGCATCGCCATCAAAACGAGTGTCCGCATCGGAGAACCTCCTTGCCTGTCGTGTCTCGGCGGAGCCAAACGGGGATGAAGCATCCCTCGCGGTTACTGAGCAGCAAAGCGCGTGCCAGAGCTGAGCCGCGCGGCTCCCGGGCGCTGCGATACTTGCAACTCACGCCTGGCTAGTGGCTTACGGCGAGAGATTCCCTGCCGTTGGCGGCCCCGCGCATGCCAGTCTCAAAGCAGCTCGTCCGCCCATGTTGACAGCCGTCAACGTCCTCGGACGGCCCGGATATGCGGACTGGCCGTAACGCGCTGCCCTGCAATGGCTTATGGCATGTTGACGAACGGCAACGCGGGAGGCGGCGGGGTCAACATGGCGGGGTGCGGGAAAAAAGCCGAAAAAAGATTAGGAAAGTGCTTGACACGCCTGGGCGAGTGTGCTAGTATACCGCACGGCAAGAGCGGGCAGGCCAGCCTCGGCGGTCACGCCGCCTGACGTCTTTGTGGGTCGGCCAACGGGCCGTCCCGTCGTCCGCCGCCCAAGCCGGAATCCGCGGCACGCGGCGCGGCGACCTACAATCCCTCCACCCCTGTTTCTCTATTCCTTTTCTCTGTGTGTGAGTGCCCCGCAGCGGCGCACCGCGTCCTGCGCGCGAGCGGGGCCGAGAGCGTCTCGACGGCGGCTGATGGCGCCCAGCGTCCGCCGCGACCCGGCGCGGGGCCGGCGGCGGGCGGGGGCTGGAGGCACGAGCGATGCTGGAGATTCCTGACATCATTGCGGTGCGCGAGGCAGTCGAGCGGCAGACCCCGATCCGCCGGCGGATCTGCGAGATGATCATGGAGGACTACAAGCCGTGGGAGATTGCTCGCATCCTCGGGCGGTCCCCCCAGACCATCTCCGATCACGTCCGGTGCATCCGCGAGTCGTTCTGCGAGATGGGCTTCGACGAATGGCTCCTGCCCCGGCGCGCGGCCAGGCGCCTGCGGCGTGTCGCCGGCGACGGCCGGCCCACGGCCATCGTCAACGTCTCGTGGCGGCGGGTGTGAGCGGGAGGCCGCGCGTTGGCGCGACAGAGCCGTTCCCAGGGAGCGGGTCCGGGGGCGTGGCGACGGCCCCGGGCAGCCTGGGGGACCCGTGCCCCAGACCCCCTGGGATTCACCGCCTTCCAGCCACCGCAGCATGTCGAGAAGGCCGAGAGGGGATGGCCACAGGAGGCGATCGTCCCCTGCTGGAGTGGCTAAGCTCCTGGGGGGTCTGGTCTTGTAACGCCAGCGTCCCCGCTGGCACCTGCCGCCGAGACGGCGGCGATACGCCAGAGCGAGCCCTCAGACGCTCGGCTCCGCCATCCATCGTCCCGACGCCAGGATGTATGGCTGGAGCGACGGAAGATCACAAGCCATGCATCGCCTAACGTGTTGATACGACGTTACTTGCAGAGTGTGCGAGAAGGGCCGCGCGAAAAAAGAAAAATCGGAGCCGGATTCTCCGGGGGCATGGGACGTTGTAACGGTAGAGGGGACAGAAGCAGGCACGAAGCGACAGCCTGGCTTGCTTCACCTTCCGACATCCCTCGCAACCACTCTCACGTTACGTAGAGGGAACGGTAGCCATGACCGAGGAACGCTTGACCCGTCTGCTCGGGGAATGCACGGCCCTGGTGAACAAGCTGCGCCGCGTGTGCAGCCTGCCAGCCACCGACAAGGATGACCTCAAGCAGGAGATGGCCATCGCGCTGCTCGAGGTGAGCGACGACCACACGGACTCGTACTGCCTCTCACGGGCCTACTGGCGGGGCCTCGACTGGCTGCGCAGCTACTACCACCTGCGGGCGAGCGTGCGCACCCTCCCCAACGGCCAACTGCTCGACCTCATCAACAGCGGCCGCTGCCGCCGCGTCTGGTGCTGAGCAGCCCCGCCGGGAGCCGCCGACGGCGCCCCGCTCGTATAGGTCTTATAGGTCCTATAGGTCCTATAGGTCCTATCCCCTGCGGCGCGGGACCGCCGAACACCCGCCACCGCCCGCAAAGGCAAAGGAGAATCACGACGATGGAAGCCATCGAACACCTGAGAGACGAGATCGCCGGCCTCGAAGCCCGTGTGGCACACCTCGCCGAGCAGGCGAAGGTCTGCGAGCGCGGACGCCTGATCACCAAGACCCGCACGAAGGACGGCGAGACCGTCGAGGAGGAGTCCCTCCAGTGGCAGCCGAGCCCCGCAGTGGCCTACTGGAAGGAGCTCCGTGAGACCGAGAAGCGGCTCGACGACAAGCGCGCCGAGCTCCACGCACTCGAGACCTGCGGCGCCGGCGAGCCGGTCAACGTCCACATCCACTACGACGGGCCGGAGGAATAGGGGGGAGCGGTTCCGGGTTCCAGGGGGAAGAGAGAGGCGGCGGGCGTGCCGCTCCCGGTCCTGGGAGGGCGAGGCTCCCGCCGAGCCGACGAGCGAGCGCCTCCCCGTCGCCGCAGCGGGGCCGGGGGAGAGGTTCCAGGTTCCGGGTTCCAGGGGGAAGAGAGAGGCGGCGGGCGTGCCGCTCCCGGTCCTGGGAGGGCGAGGCTCCCGCCGAGCCGACGAGCGAGCGCCTCCCCGTCGCCGCAGCGGGGCCGGGGGAGAGGTTCCAGGTTCCTGGTTTCGGGGGAGAAGAGAAGACTCCGTATCGGGGGCCTGCCGGAACCTGAAACCTGGAACCCGGAACCTGGAACCCGGAACCAGAACTCCGGGTTGCGGGTGCCGGGTTCCGGGGCCAACCACACTTCGCCGCAGGCACATAGAGGGCCCGACCGATGCCCCACCCGCGGCCCGGAACCCAAGACCCACAACCAGGCCGTCCTGACCGTCACGGAGCACGAGACCCATGGATCTGTACTACGACGCCCTGCCGCCGCAGTTCCGCTTCCTGCGCAGCCGTGCGCAGTTCGCCGGGCTGTTCGGCGGCATTGGATCTGGCAAGAGCCACGTCGGCTGCTTCTGGGCCATGACCAAGGCCCTGAGGAATCCACATTGCCTCGGGCTGATCGGGGCGAACAGCTATCGCCAGCTCAAGGACTCGACTCTTCGGACCTTCGAGGAGACCCTCAAGCGCCACGGCATCGGCTACCGCTTCCGCGCGAGCGAGATGGACTTCCGTCTCGACAACGGGGCGACGATCCTCTGCCGGTCGATGGAGAACGTCGATCTGTTCCGCGGCACGGAGCTCGGGTGGTTCTACCTCGACGAGCTGCGGGAGACGAGCTTCGAGGCCTGGCAGGTGGTCAAGGGCCGGCTCCGCAGCCGCCTGGCCGACCGCCGCGAGGGCCGGGTGACATCGAGCCCGAACGGCTTCGACTGGATCTACCGCGAGTTCGTCCGCAAGCCGGCCGATCCCGCGACGGCCGCTGCCTACGCCAACCACGAGGCATTCTTCGCCCGCACCGCGGACAACCATCATCTGCCGCCCGACTACCTCGCGGCGCTCGCGGCGAGCTACGACCCGCTGCTCGCCGAGCAGGAGCTCGACGGCAGGTTCGTCAACGTCACCGCAGGCCGCATCTACGCCGCCTTCGACCGCCGCCTCCACGTCTCCGCCGACGCCGAGCTCGACCCCGCGCTGCCGATCCTCTGGGCACTCGACTTCAACGTCACGCCCATGACCGCCGTCATCGCGCAGCTCGGCGAGCAGGGCCTGCGGGTGGTGGATGAGATCTGGCTGGAGAACGCAGGCACCGTGATGATGTGCGAGGCCTTCGCCCAGTGGCTGGCCGAGAGGGTCGAGTGTCGAGGGTCGAGGGTCGAGGGTCGAGGGTCGAGGGACGAGTGGCCCGGGTCGGGAGTCTTCTCTTCTCCGCCACTCGAACCTCGCACGTCGCCACTCGTCCCCCTCCTGGTCTTCGGCGACGCCGCCGGCGCGGCGCGGAGCACGTCGGGACGGAGCGACTACGCGATCATCCGCGCCTTCTTCCCCCACGCCGCCATCCGCGTCGGCGCCTCGAACCCGCCGCGGCGCGACCGCTACAACGCCGTCAACCTGGCGCTCCGCGACGCACGCGGCCGCATCCGCCTGCGGGTCCACCCGCGCTGCCGCCATCTCATCGACGACCTCGAGCAGCTCGTCTACCAGCCTGGGACCTCGATGCCCGACACCGCCGACCCGCTCCGCGGCCACATCGCCGACGCACTCGGCTACCTCGTCGCGAAGATGATGCCCGCGGGCAGGCCGCTGCTCGGGGTCGGACGGTGGTGAGGCGGGGGACTGGTGATGCGTGATGCGTGATGCGTGACTCGGAGAAGAGGAAGAGCGCGGCGTGCCCGGCGTGGACGTGGGAGGGCGAGGCTCCCGACTTCGCAGCCGTGGCCTGCTATGTCGGGCAGGCCCGCCGAGCCGACGCTCGGGCGCCTGCCCGTCTCCGCAGCGGAGCATCCCCAGCGCTCGCAGGCCCGTCCCCGTCCCGGATAGGCCCTATAGGACCTATACGACCTATAGGTCCTATCCCCACCGGGGAAGGGCGTCAGGGTGCCCAAAGAGCAGCCCCGCAGGCGCGAGGCCCGCGGGGCTGTGGGAAGCTCAAGACCGTCCGCCGGTCATTTCCTGCGCCGCCTGGCGACGGCGGCGAGGCCGAGGCCGAGCAAGGCCATGGTGGTCGGCTCGGGGATCACATCGGGGCCGGGGTACCACGCGAGGCCGTCGATCATCACGTCGCCGACGTTGTTGGACCCGACGAGGGTGGCGGCGCCTGTGCTGACGTTGAGGATATGGAGGTTGTGGTCGTCGCCGCTGTTTGCGTAGAGGGTGTTCGTGTCCTCGTCGTATGCGAGGCCGATGCGATCGCCTGTGATGCCGAGGCCCATGGCGCCGATCAGGGTCGCGGTGCCCCCGCTTGTGGAGACGGTGTAGAGGCTGCCGCTCGGGGTCCCAAAGTGGGTGGCGTAGAGGATGTCGTTGGCATCATCGTAGGCCATGCCCCGGCCGGCGATGCCCGTTCCCGTGCCGATGGCCGTGATGGTCCCAGTGGCGGTCATGGACTTGAGCTTGTTGCCGTCGTTGATGTCGATCGAGTAGAGCAGGCCGGCGCTCTCGTCGCTGGCCAGCCCGTGCCAGTTGGTCGAGCCGTCTTGGTCGGCCACGCCGGTGTAGACGCCGGTCGTGATGTCGACCGTGCCGATCCACAGGC
>CAZDNN010000413.1:0-5984 GCA_964506385.1 uncultured Planctomycetota bacterium | reverse complement strand
CTCGCATGGTGGTACAGGAACCGCCACGACATCGTCGAGTGATGTGTGATTCGTGATGCGTGACCGGGGCAGGCGCCGCGACTTGGACTCCCCGGCCGAGCGCCGCCCACCGACCACCGCTACCCCACACACCACACATCGCGGACGCCACATGGCGGGGGCATGGGCGCCGAGTGTCGAGGTTCGAGTGGCGAGTGGCGAGGCCTCCGCAATAGGGGCATTTCTTGTCTTCCACTCGCACCTCGCACCTCGTCACTCGCCCCTCTGTGGTCCGAGGCCGTACTGGCGGATCTTGTTGCGGAGTGTGGTGCGGTGCATGCCGAGCATGGCGGCGGTGCGGGCCTGGTTGTGGCCGGTGATGCGGAGGGCCTCGGCGAGGATGGCGCGGTCGAGGGCCTCGACCATCTGCTCGTAGAGCGGCGCCCCCTCGTCCCCGGCCTCCGCGATGCGATGGTCGAGCAGTGCCGCAGCCGCCCGGCGGAAGGCCTCGGCCGGCCCCCTCCCCTGCCCCGACAGCAGCCTCGGCAGGTGCTCGGGCAGGATGACCCCGCCGCGGCAGGTCAGCACCGCGTGGTGGATGGCGTTGCGCAGCTCCCGCACGTTCCCCGGCCAGTCGTGAGCCATGAGCACGTCGAGCGCGGCCTGGCTGATGTCGGGCGGCCGGGCGGCTGCCGCCTCGTCGAGAAAGAAGGCCACCAACTCGGGCACATCGCCCATCCGCTCGCGCAGAGGCGGCAGATCGATGGTCACGACGTGCAGGCGGTAGTAGAGGTCCTCGCGGATCGCACCGTCGCGGCGTCGGGCGTCGAGGTCCTGGTTGGTGGCGGCGAGGATGCGGACGTCGAGGGTCAGGGGCCTGTTGGCGCCGAGCCGCTCGGTCTGGTGGGTTTCGAGGAAGCGGAGGAGCTTGGCCTGGGCGCCGGGCGAGAGCTCGGCGACCTCGTCGAGGAAGAGCGTGCCGCCGTCGGCCTGCTCGATGCGGCCTGGCTTGGCGTGGGTGGCGCCTGTGAAGGCGCCGGTCTCGTAGCCGTAGAGCTCGCTCTCCACGAGGTGCTCGGGCAGCGCCGTACAGTCCACGGTGACGAAGGGCCTGTCTGCGCGGGAGCTCGCGCGGTGGATGGCGCGGGCGACGAGCTCCTTGCCTGTGCCGCTCTCGCCGCGGATCAGGACGGTGGCGTTCGACGGGGCGACGGCGCCGATGGTCTTGAAGATCGTCTGCATCGGGGCCGAGGTGCCGGCGAGCAGGGGGCGCTCGCCCAGGCCGCCTGTGCGCTCGCGGCGGAGGCGGAGGACCTCCTGGCTGAGTCGCCGGGTGTCGAGGGCGCCGTCGATGACGCGCTTGGCCTCATCGAGGTCGATGGGCTTGGTGAGGTAGTCGAAGGCGCCGCGGCGCATGGCCTCGATCGCCGTGTCCATCGTCCCGTGGGCAGTGATGACCAGGACGGCGGGCGGGTCGTCGCGCCCCGTGAGCTCGGCCAGCAGGTCGAGCCCGCTGGTGTCGGGGAGGCGGATGTCGAGGATCACGAGGTCGGGGTCGCGCTCGTCTACGAGCGCCAGGCCGCGGGCGCCGGTGGCGGCCACGGCGACATCGTGGCCCTCGTCGGTCAGGAAGGCCTGGAATGCGTGGCAGACGCTCTGCTCGTCGTCGATCACCGCGATGGTTGCCATGCTATGGGTTCCCGCTTGCCGATGGGCCGTTCCTGATGGCGTCTGGCTCCGAGAGCGGCAGGCTGACGGTGAAGCGCGTGCCTGGCTCGAGAGGCTCAAAGGCCAGGCTCCCGCCGTGTGCCTCGACGAGGGTGCGGCTGACGCCGAGGCCGAGGCCGCTGCCGCCGTCCTTGGTCGTGAAGAAGGGCTCGAAGGCCCGCTCGGCGGCGTCGGGCGCGAGGCCGTGCCCAGTGTCCTCGATCTCCGCGACCACCGCGTCCTCTGTCGCCCGTGTCCGCACGGTCAACGTCCCGCCGCCGGGCATCGCCTCGACGGCGTTGAGCACGAGATTGAGCACCACCTGGCGGATGCGGCGCGGGTCGAGCGGCGCCGCCGGCAGGCCGTCGGCCAGCTCGCGGCGCACCTCGATGCCGGCGTGCTCGAGCTGGCGGGCCATGAAGTCGAACACCTCGGCGACCACCGCACTCAGGTCGGCCGCCTCCGTCGCAAGGCGGGTGGGGCCGGCGAAGGTCAGCAAATCGTCGATGATGACCTCGAGGCGGGCGACCTCGGCGAGCATCACCTCGGCGCTCTCCGCGTCTGCCGGGCTCTGCTCGCCCAGCCGGCGGCGGATAAGCTGCGCCGCCATCTTGATGCCAGAGAGCGGGTTGCGCACCTCGTGGGCGATCCCAGCCGCCACCTGCCCCACCGCCGCCAGCCGCTCGGACTCCACGAGCCGCGCCTCGGCGGCACGCAGGGAGTCGAGCAGGCTGTTGAAGGCGTCCGCCAGCTCGCCCACCTCGTCGCGCGAGGTCGTCGCCAGTCGCGCCTCGGGCTCGCCGTCGGTCAGCTCGCGGGCCTGCGCCGCCAGATCCTGGAGCGGCCGCGCGATCGCGCCGCCCACCACGAACCCCAGCAACGCCACCGCCACCGCGCCGCACGCCGCAGCCACCAGGATCGGCTGCGTCGCCCGCCGCGCCGCCGCACGGAACTGCTCTTCGGGCACAAGCAGGTAGATGAACGCTGCCGGCTGCTCCACCCCCGTCTGCAACTGGGCGAAGGTGACACGATAGGCGCGGGCACCCAGCGCGAGCGGCCGCACCGGCCCCGCCCTCTCCGCGCCGATCCGCCCCTGCGCGGAGAGGCGGGCCCGCAGCTCCGCCGCGACCGATGGCCCGAGCGTCGTGGCCAGCACCGTCCCGTCGGCGCCCACCGTCGCGAGCTCCCCGCCCACGATGGTCTGCACCTGACGCAGCACCTCGGGGTTCCTCGCGAAGCTCGCCTGCGACAGCACGGCCGCCAGGTCGATCATCTGCGCCTGGATGCGCTCCTCGGCCCCCTTGCCTGTCGCCCACGCAGCGAGCATGGCGACAGCCACAAGGGCGACGATGAACAGCACCGTGAACGGCAGGAAGATCTTGGCGCGGATCCCGAGCATGGCAGCGCCATTCTAGCCGTCGCGGCAAGGAGAATCAACGCACGAGCGGGCAGTCAGCCGACGGCAACGGCCTCGCCGCTCTCGGCGGAGGCGTAGATGGCGTCGGTGATCCCCTGGACGACGAGGGAGCGCTCGAGGTCGGTGGCGGGGCGGCGGCCGAGGCGGATGGCCTCCGCCAGGTCCACGGCGGGATGGGAGAGCGGCTTCGCGGCGGCCTCGCCGCCCTCCCACAGCGTGGTGGTGGTCGCACCCTCGTCGGTGGACGTGTCGGTGTGGAGGATCCGCCAGGGGTTGGCGCGGGTCATCTGGAGGGTGAGGGAGCCCTGGGTGCCGACGACCTGCCAGGCGTTCTCGGTCTCGGCGGCCATGTACTCGCCGCGCTCGAGGGTGAGGACGGCGCCGCCCTCGCAGCGGACGAGCGCGGCGTAGTGGGCCTCGGCGTCGGAGCCGGGCCAGATGTGCGACTCGAACTGCGGGGGCACGCGCCACGTCTGGGCGAGCACGGCGGTGGGCCGCAGGCTCCAGCCGGTGATGCCGAGCAGGTAGTCGAGGTCGTAGCAGCCCCAGTTGACGAGGTAGCCGCCGCCGTTGCGGGCGCGGATCATCCGCCAGTCGGGCCGCGGCCGCTCCGGCTTGGGCCCGCAGGCCTGCACGCATCGGTGCCTGACGACCCGCAGCGGGCCGAGCGCGCCGCTGGCGATCAGCTCGGTCGCGACCCGCGCGCTCTCCGTGAAGCGCATCCGCGACGAGCAGCACGCCACCTGGAGATCGCCCCGCGCCGCCATCATCTGCCGCACCTCGCCGCAGTTCATGGCCACGGGCTTCTCGAGCAGCACGTGCTTGCCCTTCGCCAGCGCCTCGAGAGCCAGCGCCGTGCGGGTGCCCGTGGGGAAGGCGAGGACGACGGCCTCGACGCCGGGGTCGTCGAGCAGCTCGGAGCCGCTGAGGTAGGTCTTCGGCACAGCGAACCGCTCGGCGGCTGCCGTGGCGCGCTCCTCGATGAGATCGGCGACGGCCACGAGCTCGAGGTGGGGGGAATCGACGGCCGCCTGCATATGGGTCGGGCCGATCACGCCGCAGCCGACCACGCCCAGCCGCACGGGGTCCATGAGCGCTATCCTATCGGAGGATCTTGTCGAGACGCCGCCGCAGGCCGGGGTCGGTGCTGCTGGCGAGGAGCCGCTGCTTCTCGGCGACGGCCGCCGAGCGCTCGCCGGAACGGACGAGCGCGTCGATGAGGCCGAGGCGCGCGTCGGCGATGACGCCGGGGAACTTCCCGCCGTGCTCGACGGCGCCGCGGAAGGCATCGGCCGCATCGCCGTAGCGCTCGAGGGCAAGGAGCGTGCGGCCCAGGGTGTCGTAGTAGTAGGCCACCCGCGGGCCATCGATTCGCACGGCGCGGCGGGCCTCGCTGTATGCCAGGTTCCGCCGGCCCATCGCCAGCAGAAGGTCCGCCAGGTTGTTGTGCGCGTCGGCGGACTCAGGACAGAGGCGAATGGCCTGGCGATAGGCCGCGAGCGCCGCCTCCTGCTTGCCCATGGCGGCCAGAGTGTTGGCCAGATTGAAGTGGTAGAGGTGGCGGGAGCCGTCGGCGGCGATGGCCCGCACGTAGGCGTCGCGCGCTCGCTCGAGCTTGCCTTCCCGCTCGAAGAGCAGGCCCAGGCGATTCTGGCCGTCCGCCGTCAGCGGCCAGCTCACCCGCTCGGGGCGGCATGCCACCAGCATGAAGCCTCCCGCCGCCGCGTGCTCCCGGGCGAAGCGGTCGAACGGGATCGGGCGGTTCGACAGGTGGCCGGTGTGGGCGATGAACATGCGGCGGGGGCGGTGGTAGCCCGTGACGACCACGTAGTGGAGCCGCCGGCCGAGCGCGCCGCCGTTCTCCAGCAGCGCGACGACCGGCAGGCCGCGGTCGAGCCAGCGGCAGACCTCCTCTGGCGAGCCCTTGCCCGCGTGCGCCCACAGGCCGTGGCGGAAGGCGCACGCCGCGAGGTCGGTGGTCAGGGTGGCGCGGATGGAGGCGAGGTAGACCTCCCCCGCAATCTGCTCCTGGGTGAGCCCGAGGCGGCAGTGCTGCGCGACGGAGGCGAGAGCGGCGGGTCCGCACCAGTGGCGCCGCTGGCGGACGAAGGGCACGTCGGACAGGTGGACCCCTGCGCCGCGGTCGCGGATCTCCTGGCGGAGGCGCTTCGAAGTCGGGCCACAGCCCGCGGCGAGCGCCGCCGCCAGCACCCCAAGCCCAAGCATGCCGCGAACGGCGCGGGTGTGCTTCATAGACCCTCTACGCGGCTTCGATCTGCATGTAGATCAGAACGCCGATCAGGACGATCGCCAGCAGGCCGAGGAGGATCGCGGTGCCCTCCCCTGCCTGGATCGTCTCGAGCTGCTCGGCGAGTTGCTCGAGCTGCTCGTCGGAAAGCCGGTCGAGGCGCGTGCGGATCTGCTCGGCATCCAGGCCAGCCTCAGCCAGTGCGTCGGCCACCTGCTGCTCGGCGAGCAGCCGCTGGACCTCGGCCTCGCGCGCCGCGCGCCCGGTCGGCTGCGCCACGTCCGTCGCCATCGAGGGAACCGGCGCGGCCAGTGCCGACGGACAGCAGCCCAGCATCAGCGCCAGCGCCAGCGCCACGCCGATGTATCTCGGCCTCAACAGCATCCTTGCCATCCACGACCTCCTTGTGTGCCTGCGG
This sequence comes from uncultured Planctomycetota bacterium, assembly GCA_964506385.1. Classification (GTDB taxonomy): domain Bacteria; phylum Planctomycetota; class PUPC01; order DSUN01; family DSUN01; genus CAZDNN01. The sequence goes on along the minus strand of CAZDNN010000413.1, from coordinate 215 downwards.
GGACGCGCCTGACGTCGGGGATTGCTCTGCGAATCCTAGCGCATCGCACACGGAGTGTCAACCACAAGTCGAGGGACGAATGTCGGGCGTCGCGTGCCGGTTTCCCTTCTGGCACTCGAACCCCGCCACTCGACACTCCGCGCTCCTTGCGCGGCAGCGGGGTCGGGGCTATAATCCCCAACCAGCTTGTCCCGTGGGGACAGCCGCGAATCACC
>CAZDNN010000412.1:0-5996 GCA_964506385.1 uncultured Planctomycetota bacterium | reverse complement strand
TCAGCGACGGCGGCGGCGGATTGCGATGGGGCGGACGCGCCTGCGGCTCGGGCGGTGGCAGTGCAGCAGCGTCAGGACGGTGGGCATTGGGGGAGGGCGGAACGAGCGACGAGACGGCGGGGCTGCCGCCGAGGGGGGCTGAGGCGCGGGCTCGGGCTCGAGGCGGAGCTGGGGGACGTCGATCGCGTCGAGGCCAAACTCGTCGTCCTCGCCGGTGAGCAGCGGCAGGTCGGCTCTGGGGCGGGAGCGGCGCCAGGGCTTCGACGGCCCGGCGGCCGCAGGCTCCGGCGCGGCGGCCTCGGCGGGAGGCGCAGCGTCTGAGGGCTCGGGCACCGGTTCGGGCGCCGGTGGCGCGGCGGGAACCGTGCGCTCGATGAGCTCGGCGGCGGTGAGTGGGCTGTCGTCGAGGATGACGAGGCGGATCTCGCCGGCGCGGGCGCCCTGCTCGGCGCGGAGGCGGCGGCGCTTCATGAGCTCGAGCACCGCGAGGAAGGTGCTGATGAGGGTCATGCGGTCGGCGCCGGGCTCGAATACCTCGGTGAAGAGGGCGATTGGCCTGCCTCGGACCTTGTCGAGCAGGTCGTTGCAGTAGTCGGTGAGGGGCCTGTCGTCCAGGCTGATCTGGCGGGTGACGTCGCGGACCGACGTCTGCTGAAGGATCGTGCGGAAGGCGGCCACGAGGTCCCAGACGGTGAGTTCGCCGATGTCGATGGGCAGGTCGTCCTGGGGCTCGGGCTCGGGCAGGCCGAGGATCGCGGCGCGGCCTCGGCCGAATTTCAATGCCTGCTCGTCGGCCCTGCCGGCGAGACGGCGGGCAGCGTCCTTGAATCGCTTGTACTCGAGGAGTTGGCGGATCAGGTCGGCGCGGGGGTCCTCCTCGTCCTCCTCCTCGAGCTCGGGCTTCGGGAGGAGCATGCGGCTCTTGATCTCCATGAGCGTGGCCGCCATGACGAGGAATTCGCCGGCCAGGTCCACATTGATCAGTTGCAGCACCTCGAGGTGCGCGAGGTATTGGTCGGTGATCCGCGCGATGGGGATACTCGTGATGTCCACCTCTTCCTGTCGGATGAGGTAGAGCAGCAGGTCGAGGGGGCCGCTGAACTCCTCGAGCTCGACCTTGTAGCCGTAGTCCACATCGTCGGCGTCCGGCACGGCACGGTCCCTCGTCATCCCATCTGTGGCGGCCCGCGATCCGCCCTTCCCCAATGCCCACGGGGTTATAGCAGAGCGCGGGTGCCCGGTCAAGCAGCGAAGGCGCGCGCCGCTTGATCTGCCGTGCCGATGCCGCTATAATTGAATGGTCAGAGGGTAGGGATTCCACCGGGAGACAGCACATGGCGACGCCGGAGTTGCCTGCCGGCGGGCCGGAGATGACCGGCCCACCCCCGACTCCGCCTGGGGAGACTGCCGAAGAGCTGGATTTCGAGATCGCCTTCTACGAGGGCATCCTCGAGCAGTTGCCGGACTCAGTGGACCTGCTGATGGCATTGGGGAACGACTACACCCAGCGGGGCCTGTTCGAGAAGGGCCTCGCCGTCGATCAGCGCCTGTGCCAGCTCCGGGCACGCGACCCCATCGTCCACTACAATCTGGCGTGCAGCTACTCCCTTCTCGGGCGCATTGACGAGGCCCTCCAGGCACTCGAGCAGGCCATCGCCTACGGCTACTCCGACTTCCGCTACGTCCAGCACGACCCCGACCTCGAGAACCTGCGCCGCGACCCCCGCTACGCGTCTCTCCTCGAGGGCGCGCTCCGCGGCAAGCCCGCGAGCTGACTCCCACGGAGGCAGGCCCATGGACCAGCCGCTCGCCCGCTACGCCAGGGTGGGCATCATCCACTTCATGCTCTGGCCCGAGACGATGAGTGGCGACGGCCCCATCCTCGACACTCTCGGCCGCCTCGCTGCCGACGCCGACTTCCACGCCGTCGAGGTCACCCGCATCAACGACCCCGCCACCCGCCGCCAGGCCCGCGCGCTCCTCGAGACGGCGCACATGACCGTCGGCTTCGGCGCCCAGCCCATCCTGCTCGGCGGGAAGCTGGATCTCAATGCCGCGGACGACGCCGCGCGGACCGAGGCCGTCGAGGCCGTCGAGGGCGCCATCGACCAGGCCGCCGACCTCGGCGCCCACGCCTGCGCCGTCCTCAGCGGCCCAGACCCCGGCCCCGACGATCGCGCCAGGGCCACCGGCCGCCTCATCGACTCGCTCAAGTGGCTCTGCGACTACGCCGCGCAGAAGGGCGGTCTCGCCATCGTCCTGGAGACCTTCGACCGCGTGTCCTTCGGGAAGAACTGCCTGATCGGCCCGAGCGACGAGGCCGCCGAGGTCGCCGCGCGGGTCCGCCGGGACTTCCCGTCTTTCGGCCTGATGATCGACCTGAGTCACCTTCCGCTGCTCGACGAGACGCCGCAGCAGGCGGTGGAGGCGGTCGGCGAGTGCCTCGTCCACGCCCACATGGGCAACTGCGTCATGCAGGACCCGGCCCACGAGGCCTACGGCGACAACCACCCGCGCTTCGGCGTGCCGGGCGGGGAGAACGACGTGCCCGAGCTTGCGGCCTACCTGCGGGCGCTCCTCGACGCCGGCTTCCTGAGCCGCGAGCGCCGGCCCGTGCTGAGCTTCGAGGTCAAGCCGCTGGCAGGCGAGTCCGTCGAGGCCCTCATCGCAGGCTCCAAGCGCGTCCTCGACCAGGCCTGGGCCGCCGTGTAGCTCCAGGGGGTTGCTGGTTTGCCCCGCAGGAAGTTCAGCCCGAACTGGCATCGCGGCGCCTTCCGCAACGCCGTCTCCACCCGCCGCCACCGCGCCGTCAACTTCCTGCGGTGGAAGCTTGCGGACCGCCAGGCCCTGACCCCGCGGCGCGTGGGGGGCGGCGCACCCAGGGTCGAGCCAGATCGCGAGCGGCTCCGCGACCGCGGCGCCCAGTCCATCACGTGGCTCGGCCACGCCACCACCCTCATTCAGCTCGGCGGCCGGACCCTCCTGCTCGACCCCTGCTGGGGCAACCCCATCGGCTACCCCTGCCGCGTGGCCGAGCAGGCCCTGGCCATCGAGGACCTGCCCCCGATCGACGCCGTCCTCGTCTCCCACAACCATCCCGACCACCTCGACCGCCGGGTCATCCGCCGCCTCGGCTCGGAGCCCGTCTACGGCGTGCCCCTGGGCGACGAGAGGTACCTGCGGCGGCGGGGCGTCCGCTACGTCGTCGGCTTCGACTGGTGGGAGTGGCACGAGCTGGGCCACCTGCGCATCACCTTCGTCCCCGCCCACCACTGGTCGCAACGGGGCCTTACCTGGAACCGCAGCCTCTGGGGCGGATGGGTCATCCAGTCGCCCGACGTCACCATCTACTACTCCGGCGACACCGCCCGGATGCCGGTCCTCGACCAGATCGGCGAGCGCTTCCAGGCGATCGACTACGCGTTGCTCTGCGTCGGCGGCTACGAGCCCCGCTGGTACATGAAGACCGTTCACATGAACCCCGCCGAGGCGGTCGACACCTTCCAGGCCATCGGCGCCCGCACCCTCATCCCCGTCCACTGGGGCACCCTCCGCCTCGGCGCCGAGCCCCCTGGGGAGGCCCCCTTCGCGCTCGGCGACCACTTCTCCCGCCGCAGCCTCGACCCCGCCCGCCTCCGCCCACTCGCCATCGGCGAGACGCTGGGCATCGGTTGAGATCGCACGCCGCCACGTCTCTCCGGGGAGGGCGAGGCTCCCGCCGAGCCGCGCCTCAAGCGGGTCGGCGCGCAGCCTGACGAAGGTCAGGCGCGGAGGGTGTCGAGATAGTCCAGCAGCGCGTGGCAGGCGGTGAGGAGGACGTCGCGGCTCTGGGCGTGCTTGGCCATGGTGCGGGCGCCGGCGATGGAGCCGACGATGAAGATGGCCGTCGAGGCGGGCTCGACTTCGGGTCGGACGCGCCCGGCGGCCTGGCCGCGGACCAGGGCCATGGCGATGGCCTGGTACCATTCCATGTAGAGATCGTTGATCCGCGTGCGGAAGCCCTCGTCGAGGGGCGCCATCTCGGCGGCGAGGCCGTGGAGGGGGTCGCCCAGCGCGATGTCCTCGTCATCGAGCGCCGCCGCCGTCCGGTTGATGATCTCCGCCAGGCGGTCGATGGGGTCATGGCACTCGGCCAGCGGCGTCACCCACTCGTCGCGGACGTGCTCGGCGATGAGCTCCTCGAGCACGGCGTAGCCGAGGGCGTGCTTGTCGGCGAAATGGTGATAGAGGGCGCCCTTGGTCATCCCCGCCGCCGCGAGGATGTCGCTGAGCCCTGCGGCCTGGAAGCCCCTGCGCCGCATCTCCGCAAAGGCCGCCTCCAGGAGCGCCTTCCGCGTGTGCTCGGGGTCTCTCATCCTAGCCATACCGACCAGTATGTATCTCCTGCGCCCGTTGTCAAGCCCAGATCGCCGATCGCCAATCGCCTCGGCGGTCTTCACGTCCTCCATCGCGCAAACCGTATCACGGCGACTGTCCCCGGTCAAGCTTGACAATGCCGACGGGCGCGACTACCCTGCCCGCAATGGGGACGTGTTGGGCAAGGAGTCGGGATGGAACTGCCGACGGTGGACTTCTGTGGCATCGAGGTGAGCCGCATCGCGGTGGGCGGCAATCCCTTCAGCGGCATCGGGCACCAGGACGCCGCGCTCGACCGCGCGCTGAGGGACTACTACACGGCGGCCCGCATCAAGGAGACCCTCTTCCAGTGCGAGGAGCTGGGCATCAACACGGCGTTCCTGCGGGCCGACAACCACATCATGCGCCTGCTCCACGAGCACTGGAACGAGGGCGGCACCATCCAGTGGATCGCCCAGCACGCCCCGGAGCGGCGCGACCTGCTCCACAACATCCGCCAGGCGCACGGCGCGGGGGCCACGGCCTGCTACATCCAGGGCGCGGTGATGGACGGCTGGCAGGAGCACGGCCACCTCGACCAGGCCCGCGAGCCGCTCGCCCTCATCCGCGAGCTCGGCATGGTCAGCGGCATCGCCGGCCATCAGCCCAAGACCCATCGCGACGCGGTCGCCGCCGGCCTCGACTTCGGCTTCCACATGGTCTGCTTCTACAACCTCACCGGCCGCCAGGGCAGGATCGACGTGGCGGACCCCGACGCCGAGCGCTACCGGCCCGAGGACCGCGAGCAGGCTGCCGAGCTGCTCGGCGAGCTCGGGCGGCCCTGCGTCGCCTACAAGATCCTGGCCGCAGGCCGCAACGACCCCCGTGAGGCCATCCCCTACGCCGTCCGCCACCTCAAGCCCACCGACATCTGCTGCATCGGCTTCTTCCCCAAGGACCGCCCGAACGAGATCCGCGAGGACATCGAGATCTTCTGCGAGGCTCTGGGGAGAGAGGCAGAGGGAGAGATGAGATACGGCTACCCGATCGCCCTGTGGGAAGCCGCGAAGGAACAGATGAGGCAGGTCCTGGTGGGCCGCGCGCGCGTTCGGGGGATGGTGCCGTACAGTGATCTCGTCCGTCAGGTTGAGGCGATCGACCTTGATCCACATTCGTACGCGCTAGCAGCGATGCTTGGCGAGATCTCAACGGCTGAGGACGCGGAAGGACGGGGGATGCTCACGGTCATCGTGGTTCACAAGGACGGCGACATGCAGCCGGGGCCTGGGTTCTTCGAACTGGCCAATGAGCTCGGCAGGGACACCTCAGACATCTTGAGCTGTTGGGTGGACGAGCTCAAGAAAGTGCATGCGTACTGGAGCGCCCAGTGAACCTACCATTGAGCGCGTGGTTGTTCCGGGTCTCACTACGGGTAGCAGTGCTGGCTTCTGCACTCGGCGGTCTGGCGACGACGACCGGCGCGGCCTTGGCGCCCAAGCCTACCCAGAACCCCATCTCGCCCGGTGCCGTGACGGACCTAGGCGGCTTCCTGGGCGAGCGGTATCGGGCGAACGCGGAGAGCTTGCTCAAGTTCGACATCGACCGCTACGTAAAGATGGTGGAGGAGCCGAAGCACCGCGACTGGTTCTGGATCGGCGAGC
>CAZDNN010000411.1:0-6011 GCA_964506385.1 uncultured Planctomycetota bacterium | reverse complement strand
TTTCTGCCTCGCCCTCATCCTGCCCTGCCATTGATTCAGAATCGTGGCGAGCCATGTAGTCATCGAGGCTCCAGGGGGGTCGGAGGCTGGGCAGGCGGGGCTGGGGGACGTGAGGTCAGTTGACAGGCTCATTCGTCGTCGTCGTCGCCGCCAGGGCCGTCGTCGGTGTCTGGCGGCAGGCCGGCCTCTTCGGAGAGGTACTCGAAGAGCTTGTTGAGGGCCTCGTTCTCGATCTGGCGGATGCGCTCGCGGGTGAGGCTGAGTCGCTCGCCGATCTCTTCGAGGGTCATGGGGGTGTTGTCGTCGAGTCCGTAGCGGAGTCGAAGGACGGTGGCCTCGCGGTCGGAGATGAGGTCGAGGAGCTCGCGGAGCTTTCGGCGCTCGTAGTCGTCGAAGAACTGCTGGTCTGGCTGCAGGGTGGTGCGGTCCTCGATGACCTCGTTGAGGGAGCACAGGAGGTCGAGGCTGATGGGCTGGACAGCGGTGCGTGTGGCGTTGATGACGCGCTTGATGACGGTGCGGTTGTTGGGTGAGAGGTCGATGGCTTCGGCGATCTCGTCGATGGTGGGCTGGTGGCCGAGTTCGGCGGTGAGGTCGCTCTCGGCGCTTTTCCAGGCTGCGATGGTCTCGACCATGTAGGCGGGGATGCGGACGGTTTTGACGGTGTTGGTGATGGCGCGGCGGATGGCCTGCTTGATCCACCAGGTGGCGTATGTGGAGAAGCGGCATTCGGCGTCGGGGTCGAAGCGCTCGACGGCCTTCATCAGGCCGATGTTGCCCTCGGCGATCAGGTCGCTGAAGGCCAGGCCGCGGTTGACGTAGTTCTTCGCGATCGAGACGACCAGCCGCAGGTTGGCGCTGATGAGGTGCTGGCGGGCCTCCTCGTCGCCCTGAGCGATCCGCCGGGCCAGATCGCGCTCTTCCTCAGCCGTGAGAAGGGGGATCTTGCTGATGTCGTGGAGGTAGGCTTCGAGAACGGCTTCCCTGATGATGGCTCTCTCCTGCATCCGTGCAAGGAGGCGTGTCGGAGCGGCACCGCCCAGGATTATAGGACGCCGCTCATCGGGGGTCAAGTGCGTTCGCCGGGCTTTGCCGCCACACCCACGGCACAGTCGGCCGTGAGACAGGCGGTCGGCTCAGCGCCGTCGCTCGCTGAGGAGGACCCAGGCGTCGCGGACGGCCTCCGACCCCGCCTTGTCGTCGGAGAAGACCTCCGCCTGCTCCTCGACCGCGTTCCAGGGGATGGAGATGGTGTCGAGGGGGACCCACTGGACCGAGCCGACAAGGTACCCGCAGTTGATGCCCTTGCGGCCGCCGTGGGGCATCTCCAGGGAGTTGACGAACACGTCGGCGAGGATCGCGCCAAACCGCTGGTCCCGCGGCACGTTGATGTTATTGCCCACCTCCTCGATCGTCAGGCCCTTCGGCGGGTCGAGGAGCGGGGTGCGGCCAGGGAAGGTGTCGGGGAAGTAGTTGTAGCTGTAGCCCGCCATCTGCGGCAGGTCGTCCACCGTGGGGTTCTCGCTCCCGCCGTAGCGGCGGCGGCCGGGGATGTCGGGGCAGTAGAAGACATTGAGGTCCTCGGCGTAGGCTTCGGTGTAGAGCAGCCACAGGCCGGCGGGGGCCTCGTTGCCCGCGGTGTCGGTGCTCCTGGCGTAGTGGCTCTTGCGATAGCGCTCGACGTGGTCGTCGTAGGCGAGGCCGGCGAACAGGTCGGGCAGCAGATCGCCGTTGTGGGTCGAGTACATGCGAGCGGCCTTGTAGAGCTGGCTGATGTTGTTGCCGCACTTCGTGGCGCGCGCCGCCTCCTGTGCCTTGCCTAGCACCGGCAGCAACAAGGCCATGAGCACCGCGATGACCGCAATGACCACGAGAAGCTCGACGAGCGTGAACCCGTCCTGGCTACGCCTGCCCCAGGCCTTCACCACATCACCCCCACGGCTCGGTCCCTCCCACGGGCGCTCCGGGCATGACATCTCTGCCAACCCTTCCTCTCGTGCAGTATACCACCGGATTGTCACGTCGTCAAAGCCCCGTTGTCCCCTTTTCCGGACAGGCCAGAGCCCATCTTGGGCCACGCTCCTGCCCGAGCCCAACATGTGGGCGCGACCGCCGCGCTCCCCAACGCCGGCGCCCCCTGCGACATGCAGCGCTCGCGCCGAGGACCCTCTCACCCCTGCCCGGCGCTGAGGCACAGTTCCTTGAAGCGAAGGACGTGGCCGCGGGGGGCGTGGTAGGGGACGCAGCCGCAGCCCCAGAGGAAGGTGGGCATCCCGGCAGCCTTGCGGGCGAGGGTGGCGATGGCGGCCTCGAGCTCGTGCCAGTCGCCGCGCTCGATGAGCTTGGGGTCCACGCAGCCGCGGACCATGATGGGCCGGCCGGCGGTGCGGCGGCGGATGAGGTTGAAGTCGGCGAGGTAGTCGCAGACGACCAGCCCGCTGTCGGCCTCGAGGAAGAAGTCGATGAGCAGGGTGATGTCGCCGCCCATGACGATGGCGGGAGGCGGGGTGCCGAACTCGGCGCGGACGGCCTGGATGACCTGGCGGTTGTAGGGGACGACGAAGGCGGCGAAGATGCTGGGGTCGATGAGGGGCATGGTCGCCCACGACTCGTAGAGATAGACGCCGACGCCGGTGCGGCTGAGGCGTCGCGCGTGGTCGAGCGCGAGGGCGGTGGTGTGGGCCATGAGCCTGTGGACGGCCTCGGGGCGGGTGAGGACATCGACGATGAGGTCGTTGAACCCCCGGAGCTCGACGGCCTGGCTGAACGGGCCGCCCATGCAGCCGTAGACCCACACCTCGCCGCCGATGGCGTCCATCACCGTCGCGCAGGCGTCGGCGATGAGGCCGAGGCGGTTGCCCTCGCCCGGCTGTGGGATCGGCAACGCCTCGGGGTCGGGCGGCTCCGGGCCTTCGAGGGGATGGGAGCCGACGCCGGGGATCGAGGGGCTGTCGTCGTGGTAGCGGATGGTGCAGCCGAGGGCCTCGGCCTCGATGTTGTAGATGTCGATGCCGACGGTCACGAGGTCGTGGCCGTAAGCGCGGTAGCTCTCGACGGCGGCCCTGGCCATGAGGTCGGCGTCGCGTGCGGCCTCTGAGGGCGTCGCGCCGATGACGGCGGCCCCATGCTCGTAGATGCTGGGCACCCACGGCCAGCGGTCGGGCGCCCCACCGGCGAGTATCGTCTTCAGGCGATCGATGGGCGTCACGGCGTCGATGCTCTCCGCAGCAGGGGCGACCGCGCGGGCGGGCCACATGGCTCGCCACGGTTCCGCTTCTTCGCCTAACGCCAGCGTCCCGCTGGCACCGTCGGAGCCGCCGAGACGGCGGCGTTACACGCGGATCGACGAGGGCTCCTTGATCGAGACTCGCGGCGAGCCATTCAGCGGAGGTCCTGCGTGTCCGCCAGCTTCCAGGTCCGGCCGCCATCGGGCGACATCATGAGCGTCCGGCGGTTGCCGAAGTGGTCGGTCCGGTAGAACCAGTAGGTGGACCAGTAATCGTAGGAGAGGAAGAGCCGCCCCTTCCTGTCGATGGTGAGCCTGTGGTAGAAGATGCTGTACTCGGAGAAGGGCGCGACGATCAGGACGCGGGGCGGCTCCCACGGCCCGTCGGGCGGCTTGCGCATGTAGGAGAGGGTGGCGAAAGAGGCGCCGGTGGAGAAGTAGCGGCGGTCGCTTCTCCAGAGCCGGAAGACCGCGTGGAGCGTGTCATCGGGGCCGCAGACCATCCCGATGTAGGTCTGGCGCAGCCCCGCGCCGACGGGGACGGCCTTCGTCCAGCCGCCGTGGGCGTCGTTCGGCTTCAGCGACCGGGCGTAGTGAAAGGGCCGGCCGTGGGTGCCGGTCAGCACGTGGAGATAGCCCTTGCTGTCCATGGTGATGCAGGGGCGGTTGTGCACGTCGTTGGGCGGCGCGCCGTAGCCCACGAGCGCCGGCTCGCCGAGCTTCCTGCCGTCGCGGTCGCACGTGATGACATAGGTCGGCACGCCCGGCACCTTGGCCTTGGGGTCCGTGGCCTCGGCCCAGACCACGTGCACGCGGTCGCCGCGCGACACGACGGCCGACGGCACGCCCGAGTGGCTGCCCACCCCCAGGCTCTGCTTCGATAGCAGGATGGGCTCGCCGATGACGAGGCGGTCTCCCTCCTTCCTCGGCAGGAGCAGCTCGAGGTTGGAGATCTGCCGCCACCGCAGCCTCGGGTCGCGCGAGGTCCGGATGGAGCGGAGGATTGGCGGCGGGCCGTCGGGCACGTTGTGGCCCGAGAACTGCTCGATATCGACCCCGCCCCACCGCCCGAAGTCACAGGCCGCGAACGTGCGGCCGCCGTCGGCCGAGTGCAGCAGCGCCCCCGTGCTGCCGGCCCTGCACAGCAGGTAGACATCGTTGTCGCGGTCAAAGGCGATCTTCGAGTCGCCCTTGCCGGGGCTGGAGAACGCGGCGCCGAGGGTGGGCGGCCGCGCCGTCACCGCCGTCGCAAGGTCGGCCGTCTGCCACTGCCCGTCGCGCAGGGTCGCGACGCCGCGGCCCGTCCGGGCGAAGGGCCGGTTCTCCAGGTCGAAGTACATCTCCCACTCGACTGGGCAGTCGGGGAGATGGCCGAACCGCTCGTTCTCGTGCTCGTAGGGCTTGAGCACCAGAGGGATGTCGAGGGGCCGCTCGGCCGGCGCCCGGCCGCCCTGCACCGTGAGCGTCGAGTAGGTTGTGAACTCGGGGTCGTCGGCCGGCGTGGCCCGGATGTGGCAGGCACGGGCCTCGCCATCGCGCGGGGCCGTGTAGCTCACGGTCACCTCCGCCGTCGCCCTCGGCTTGACGGTGACCTGTGCGGCCGACAGTCGGGCCGGCCACGTGGCGTCGGGGAACTCGATGCTCAGGTCGATCGCCTTCATGCGGCCGGCGTTGTTGTGGACGCGGAACGCGATCGTCCCCTCGCTGCCAGGCTGTGCGTAGACCGTCCGGCTGTAAGGGGTCAGGAGCCAGCGGTACTCGGGGAACGGGAACCAGGACGCCGGGTCGGGCGTCCAGTAGGGCAGGTTGGGGAAGCGGTCCTTGCTGTCCCATCGCGTCACGCCGTCGATCTGGACCACCGCCTTCTGCGCAGGCAGGTGCAGCCGCCAGGGCACTGCGTCGCGGTGGACGTCGGGCGGGAACGTGTGGGACGCCCTGCCGTGCTTGTCGGCCGGCAGGCTGTGGATGAGCGCGCCCTTCGAGTCGTAGACCGACGGCGCATCCACTGTCGCCGGCAGGCCCGAGAGCTCCATGGCAAACGCCCGCTGACGAGGGAGGAAGCACACGTCGCCGGGCCGCGTCGGGTTCAGCAGGACGATCGGCTCCTCGCGTCGGACGTCGCGGTGGCCCCGCGCCGTCTCGACGAGGTAGTGCGGGCAGTTGGTGCGGAATCCCCAGATGATGTCGTCGCCGTAGCGGTCGTTCGAGACCGTGATGTTGAGGCCGTAGACGCCCTTGCGCTCGACCTGCGTCGAGAGGCGTGCCCGCCGGGCCGGCCCCACACCGCTGCCCTTCGGGCGCCCGTCGTCGGGTATCGCCGCCTCCTGGAGCACGCGGCGGTCGGGTCCCACGAGGATGGCGCGCAGCTCGGTCGGCCGCCCTCGGCGGTTGCGGTCGCGCTTCTCCACCTCCACGACCAGCTCGCCCTTTGAGGCAAGGAAGTAGACCCCGCCGGTGCCGCCGATGCCCAGCTCGATCTCGGCCTCGCCGTCCATGCCGGCGTCCTCCTTGCGCTCGGGGCGCCGTGGACCCCCTGTCGCTGCGCCCCTGCATGGACCCACCGGCCCTGACAGCAACAGCGGCAGGACAGCAAAGGCGATGGCCATTCGGCTCCTGGAGCTCATCGCGGATCGCCTACTGACGGGGCGCCTTGGGTCTGGCTCAGAGGGGCAGGATACGACGGCCCGGACAGGGAGTCAAACAGGTTCCGCCCACCCGCTTCTGTGCAGAAGCAACTGGCATGCTTGCGGGGGCATCGCGGAGAGCTAGAATGGGCAACCGGGAG
>CAZDNN010000410.1:0-6023 GCA_964506385.1 uncultured Planctomycetota bacterium | reverse complement strand
GGCTGCCAGACCGCTTCGCGTTGACGCCAGAGGTGAGCGGAAGCCGAGTCGACGACGAGGACGAGGACGACGACGAGAACGATGAAGAGGGATTGCCGCTTTCGGGAGTCATGCTCCCGCCTCTCCCCCAGATTGACAGTCTCGGCGCCGCCACCTATAATGCCTTCTCCCGCAAGCACATGGAAGGCAGGGACTTGCCATGAGACGGGTTCTGCGCGTTGCCGTGGTGATGGTGCTCGCCGGCGCGTTCGTCGCGACGGCGTGCGCGCTCGCCGGCGCAGCCGCGTCGAAGGACATGAAGGCGCCTGCTGGGCCGAAGAGCGGCGTCCTGAAGTGGCTCGCCGACAACCCCTTCGCCGCGACCCTCATCTTCCTGATGGCCGCCACGCTGGTCGGCACGCTCGTCTCGCGCTTTGTCCTCGACCGCTGCCTGAGGGACTTCGAGGGCTACCCAGTGACCCTCGAGCTCAAGGACGGCCGCGTCTACCACGGAGAGCTCGACGTCGAGAAGAGCGGCCTGGAGTTCCTCTACGAGAAGACGACCCCGCAGGCCGACATCACCAAGACGAGCTTCCTGATCTATCAACCCGAATACAAGACCGTCCACTGCCTGGTCCGCTACCACGACCGCCTCGACGAGGAGCAGCAGGAGGCCCGCCGCAAGGCAGCGGAGAGGGCATACCACCCGAACTTCCTCCGCCGCTGGGCGCGCGCGCTCCGCAACCTCTTCGCCAGCATCAAGGACGCGCTGATCAAGGCCCTCGGCCTCGTCATGGGCAAAATGAAGGGCATCCAGGCCGCCGCGCCCGTCATCAAGACGGGCGGCACCTACATCGAGAGCGTCGGCAAGCAGACCATCGGCGTCGCCGCCGACGTCTCCTACGACCCCTTGCTCGAAAAACAGATCGGCCTGCGAGTCGTCCTCGTCCTCCCACAGGACTCCGCGGTCCAGGACGAGTGCGTCGGCACGTTCCGCGAGTACACCAAGGACTTCTTCCTGCTCATGGACGTGGACTACGAGTGCCAGTGGGACATCGCGCTGTCCGGGCCGGGCGCCGCGTCCTTCGTCCGGGGCATCGCCGCCCAGCGCACCCCCGAGGGCGTCCGACTGCGGAACTGCGCGACCTACGACGTCACCCTCCGCGCCGTCAACGTCCAGGCGCCGCCCACCGAGGGCGAGGAGGCGCCCAGGACGCTCAAGCCCCCCGTCGCCGTGCCGGCCGTCATCCCCTCCGGCGGCCAGCTTGACTTCGCGGTCCCCCCCGAGGCCACGGCGGCCACCACCGTGACGTTCTACACCTGCCGCAGGGCCGACCTCATCGTCCCGCGGGCAGGCGCCTTCATCCGCCATAAGAGCGAGTGGACCGAGCCCCGCAAGCTCGTCGGCCACCTCCGCGACGCCGTCGGCCTGCTCCCAGGGACCGACCGCGTCGTCTCCGTCCTCAAGCAAGGAGCCAGCTACGTGACCACGGGCGAACGGAAGAACCTCGTCCCCTTCGTCAAGATGCACGGCTGCGGCAACGACTACGTCTACATCGACTGCCGCGAGCGCGCCATCGCCGCGCCCGACGAGCTCGCCCGCAGGGTCAGCGACCGACACTTCGGCATCGGCTCGGACGGCCTCATCCTCATCTGCCCCTCCGAGACCGCCGACTACAGAATGCGAATGTTCAACGCCGACGGCTCCGAGGCCGAAATGTGTGGCAACGGCATCCGCTGCTTCGCCAAGTACCTCTTCGACCGCGGCCTCATCAAGGGCAACGAGGCGCGCATCGAGACCGGCGCCGGCGTCCTCAACGTCCAGATCTTCGCCGAGGGCGACATCGCCACAAAGGTCCGCGTCAACATGGGCACCCCCCGCCTCGAGCGACCCGAGATCCCGATGGAAGGCCCGCCCGGCAAGGCCGTGGACGAGGAACTCCACATCGAGGTCCCACTCCAAGGCCCCGTCACCCTGCGCTTCACCGCCGTCTCCATGGGCAACCCACACGCCGTCATCTACGTAGACGACGTCACCAACTACCCCGTCGCCGTCCACGGCCCACTCGTCGAGCACCACCGCCTCTTCCCACGCCGCATAAACACCGAGTTCGTCGAGACCGTCAGTCGCAGCGAGGTGAAGATGCGCGTGTGGGAGCGCGGCGCCGGCGAGACCCTCGCCTGCGGCACCGGCGCCTCCGCCGTGTGCGTCGCCGGCGTGCTCAACGGCAAGACAGATCGCAAGGTGGTCGTCCACCTGCTGGGCGGGGATCTCGAACTCGAATGGGCAGACGACGGCTGCGTCTACCTCACCGGCCCCGCACAGGAGGTCTTCAGCGGCACCATCGAGCTGGCGGAAGGATGAGGAAAGGGCGCAAGCGTAATCCGTGGTACGTGATACGTGATGCGTGATACGTAATCAGAAGAGCCCGGCGCCGCGTACCCCACTCCGCAATTCCCACTCTCTTCCACTCGAGCCTCGAACCCCGGCACTCGGCACCCCATGCCCTTCATCCCTTCCAGCTTGCGGCTTCCGCCTTGCAGCTTCCGGCTTCCGGCTCGCAGCTTGCAGCTTGTGGCTTCCCGGTCAGTGTGCCAGGGCAAGGCGATCCTGCTGCCTGCGGATACGGCGCGCCGCCTGGAGAGCGGCCTGGGCGACATCGGGGGGCTCCGAGCCAATGGTGCGCTCCAGGAACGGCAGTGCCCGGCGATCGCCGATGGCGCCGAGCGCTTCCGCCGCGGCCACACGCACAGCGGGGGCATCATCGCGCAGCAGGCGGATCAGGTGGGGCGTCGCGCGGCGCGACCGGCTGCGGCCCAGGTAAGCCGCCGCGCCGGCGCGGACCTCGCGCGACGGGTCATCCAGCAGATCGAAGGCCGCGGCCAGGCCGCACGGGCCGGCGGCTTCCAGCGCATCGGCCAGACTCCCGGCGCGCGCGCCCGACGGCGCCTCGGCGAGGCCGGCGACGAGCTGCTCCGCGCGCAGCCGCCGGTCGTCGCGCAGCCCCGCGGCAACCAACGCGGCCACGATCGCGCACAGCAGGATGCGAACCACTCGTCCCAATACCCATGCCTCGAACGCCGTAAGATCAGGAGGGGCAGTCGCCTGCGCCGACGGGCGCGCCGACGCCACCGGCGCGACCCATGCAAGGCTACCCCGCCTCATGCACGGAGTCAACCTGCGCGGCAGCCCCCGGCTCAGGCGCCTTCGCACGCGGCGTGCCTGCCTATGCCCAAAGGCCACCCGCTCCAAGGATCGAGCATGGCCACAAAGGCCCGGCGCCTTTCGAGATCGCGGCGGCGGACCGGGAGTGCGTGCAGTGTGTCCGAAGTGCGCGTTGCGGGGAGGGGCCTGTATCATGCCATTTGCGCAAATGGCATGATGGCGCCCAGCAGTAGCCCAGCGCGGGGCAGCGCGGCAAGCGCCGGCTCTGGCGCTCAGGCGCCGGCGAGGGCCGCAAGGGCTGCGTCGTAGTCGGCGATGCGGCGGGACCAGTCGTAGTGGGCCGCCACGTCGCGCAGGGAGGTCCGGCGGACCGCGTCGATGTCGGCGATGAGTTGGGGCAGGCGCGCCGTCAGCTCGGAGCGGTCGCGGTAGAGGTGGCGAGCGTGGTGCTCGGCGGGCAGGAGTTCGGGGTAGGTGAGCTTGTCGGGCAGGAGGGGGAAGCAGCCGCAGTACATGGCTTCGACGACGGCGATGCCGAAGAACTCGTGGTGGGCAGTGGAGATGGCGATGTCGGCACGGTGGAGCAGGCGGGCGTAGTCCGCGCGGCTCTCGACGTAGCCGAATTGCTCGATGCGGTCGCTCAGCCGCCGCCGCGCTACGTCGAAGATGAGCGGGGCGCTGCGGAACTGCTCGCCGGCAACGGCCAGACGAAAGGGCACGCCGTCGTCCGCCAGGTCGCAGAGGACCTGGAAGAACTCCTCTGGGTTCTTGTCGTACTCCCAGCGGTGGTTCCACAGGATCAGCGCCTCGCCGTCACGGGGCGGGGCCTCGACGTCGAGCTCCCTCAGGCCGATGCCCAAAGGGAGTGTATGAGATCGCTCGGCGATGGCCTCTGGGATGCCCTCCGGGACGCGATCGGGCATCCGCCGCAGCAGGGCCTCGACGGCGGCCAGGAACTCGCGGCGGTGGAACTCGGAGTTGAAGAACACGCGGTCGGCGACCAGGCAGGTGGTGATGTTGGTGAAGCCGAACTGGTAGTCGCGCTCGCTCTCGTGGAGGACGGGGTAGGTGAGCTGGTTCTCGTGGAAGTAGACGGCCTTGGGCACGCCGGCGAGCCGCTGTGGCGCGAGGCCGACGAGGGTGGCGAGGTCGAGGAAGTCGGTGGCGAAGAGGACGTCGAAGGGCTGGTCGAGCTGGCGGGCGACGTGGAGGGCGGCGCCGCGCATCCGCCACTTCCATTTCCGCGCGGGCAGGCCGACGACGGTCCAGTCGTGGCGGCTGGCGGCGGCCAGGCCGTCGAGAAAGGCGCGGTGGGAGCCGCCGTAGTAGGGCTCGATGGCAAGGATGCGCAGGCTCACGGCTGAGCCTCGAGCTCGAAACGGAGGATGGAGGCCGACGTCTTGAGCTTGGCGATCAACTCGCCGCGCCGACGCTGGCGCTGCTCGCCCATCAGACGGTCGCGAATCTCCCGGCGGGCCTCGGCGAGGGATTGGCGGGTCGCGGGCTGGACGCCGGCCACCTTGACGATCAGGTAGCCGTCGTCGGTCTCCACCAGGTCGCTGACCTCGCCCGGCTTGAGCTTCGCCGCGGTCTCGTCGAGGGGGCTGACCAGGGTGCCTCGCTTCACCCAGCCCCAGTCGCCGCCCTTGTCGGCGTAGGGGGCGTCGGAGTGCTTCTTGGCCAGTGCCGCGAAGTCCTCGCCTTTGTTGAGCCGTCCGAGGAGCTCGGTCGCCTTCTCCTTGGCCTTGGCCTTGTCGCCGCCGTGGCTGCTTGCGTAGACGCCGAGGACGAAGACGTTGCGGCGCTCGCGGAGGACGAAGTCGTCCGGGTGCTTCTCGTAGAACTCGCGGACCTGCTCCGGCGTGATCGAGCGCGCGCTCTGGAGGCGGCGCAGGAGCATGGAGACCCTGAGCCGCTCACGGATGAGGTCGCGGCGGTTTTCGGCATCCACGCCAAGCTGCTTGAGGCGGGCGATCTCGGCGTTCACCTCCTCGGGGTCCACCTCGACGTTCCGGCGGCGGGCCTCCTGGGCGAGGAGCTTCTGCTCGATGAGGCCCTCGCGAGCGCGCTCGCGCGCTGTGCAGACCTGCTCGGACGTCACGTTGGCCACGTTGCGCAACAGCTCGACGACGATCGAGTCCACCTCGATCTTCGTCACAGGCTCATTGTTGACGATCGCTACGATGGCGTTGAGGACCGCTCCCCCCTCCTCCTCCGCCGTCGCCCCTGCCCACGCGGCTGCCGGCAGAATAGCCGCTGCGGCGATCCAGGCCAATCGCGCCATGCCCGATCTGCTCCTGACGTCCCGCTCCCCATCTGGACGTGGATGCTACCAGATGCCCGTGAGGGTGTCAAGGAGAGGCGGGGGGTCTGGCCCCGGAAGTTGGGGTGTCTCTTTCCGCTCGTCCTCGTCGTCGTCCTCGACCGTGCCTCCCCTGCGCCTCCTGACCGCCGACGCGCGCAGATCTCAGCTACTTGGGAGGGGGAACAGCTCCTTCGCGTTGAGGCCGCAGGGTTGTCGGGACTCGAACCGAAGACGAGGGTGAGGAGGGTCCATAGGCCCGGGCCACGGTCCCCAAGATCCGAAGCCAGACTCGGCGAGCTCCAGCCGGCCAGTTCCCGCGTGTGGTCCCGGAGTTATATAACTCCGGAATAACCCAACCGCAACTCGAGCCGGTTGCACCGGGGGGGACGGCCCCGCTTGCCGTTCAGCCTGCGGGGTTGTCGGGAGTCGGACCGAGGGCGACGAGCACGATCCGGAGCGCCGGGCCACGTTCCCCCAGATCCGGAGCAGGACTCCGGGGGCCAGCCTGACGGCGGTCACCGCTTGACACCGTCGGGCGGCGCGGCCTAGAATCGGGTGGGAGTTGTGTTCAGG
>CAZDNN010000409.1:0-6038 GCA_964506385.1 uncultured Planctomycetota bacterium | reverse complement strand
GAGCTGAAGACCGCCGCCTATATCCGCATGGGCAAGCACCGCGGCGCCTGCTCCGCCGGCGCCATCATCTCGCTCACCTGCGGCAGCATCTACATGGAGCCGGGCACGTCCATCGGCTCCGCCACGCCGTTCGCAATGACCGTGTTCGGCGAGGCGAAGGTCACCGAGAAGATGATATCGGCGACGAGCGCCATGGCCCGCGGCCTCGCCGACCGCCATGGCCACTCGCCAGAGCTCGCCGCCGCGATGGTCGATCCTGACGTCGAGCTGCGCCGGGTGACCGTGCAGGGCAAGGTCAAGTGCGTGCCGCCAGGCCGCGCGGAGTGGCTGAAGAAGAACAAGGGAGCGACCCTCGGCCCCTGGGTCAGCAGGAAGGGCAAGCTGCTCGCCCTCACGGCCAGCGAGGCCCACGAAGTGGGGCTCATCGCGGCGGTCGCCACGTCCCGCGACGACGTGCTCAAGGCGCTCGGGATGGAGGGTGCCGAGATCGTCGGCGGCAGGAGCGGCGGGGCCATCGCCAAGCGGATCGCCGAGCGCGACGGGAAGCTCGGGAAGCTCGACACCGCCATCGCCGCCGCACGCACCAAGGCGCTCGCCGCCGACCCCAACCGCACGGTCCAGAGGGTCTGGGACAGCTCGGGCAACTTCGTGGACCGCGGCCGCGCCTGGCGCAAGCAGACCGACGAGTGCGTCCGCGCCTGGGACGCCTGTCTGAAGCTCCTCCGCGTCAAGCTCGATTACGCCCGCAAGTACCCGGGCCTCGACGTGGGCGAAGAGGCGATCAAGGCCGCAATGATCGAGATCAAGGAGTACCGCGACAAGCTCGTCCGCGAGCGCGGGCGCAAGGGCATCTGAGCCCGGCCGAGCCGCTGGCTCAAGGCAGGATGGGACGCCGAAGGCCACCGCCGTGGCCACCGCCACGCGGGGCAGCGGGTCAGGCGTCCCGATCGAGCCTGCCGGCCATGGCCTTCGCGACGTCCCCCTCGAAGTAGACGGTCTGGGTCGGGAAGGCGATCTCGAGCCCAAGGTCCGCCACCGCCCGCATGATGGCCAGGTTGACGCGCTCGCTGGTTTCGAGGTGCTCGGCGGTGGGGATGGCTGTCGTGAAATAGCAGACCAGGATGTCGAGGCTGCTGGCGCCGAACTCCGTGAAGCGGACGATGATCCCCTCGTCGTGCACGCCGGGGTCCTTCTCGCAGATCTCCCGAATGGCGGCGACCGCCTGCTCCATCTGGTCGGCGGTCGTCTCGTAGGTCAGGCCCACCGTGTGTTTCACCCGACGCTGCGGCATCCGCGTCATGTTATTGATGGTCGAGTCGGCAACCTTCTTGTTCGGGATCGACACCAGAGTCTTCGGCAGCGTGCGGATGCGGGTGGAGCGGAAGCCGATCTCCTCGACCACCCCCTCCACGTCCTCGATCTTCACCCAGTCGCCGATGACGAAGGGCCGGTCGAGGAAGATGAACACCGAGCCGAAGAAGTTCGCCAGCGTGTCCTGGAGCGCGAGCGCCACGGCCAGGCCGCCTATGCCCAGGCCGGCCAGCAGGCTCGAGATGTTCCCGCCCAGCCACTCGACCACCCACACGAAGCCCAGGACGCCGATCGTCGCCTTGAGCGCCTTGCGGATCACCGGCACGAGCTGATCGTCGAGCGTCGACTCCGTCTTCGACGTCAGCTTCAGCAAGTAATGGTCGCTCACGTCCACCAGCCGAAACAGGAACCACAGCACGTCCGCCGCGATCAGCACCTTCACGACGCTGAAGGCGAACAGGGCGATCCGCGGCGAGAGCGAGCCCGACAGCACGCCGAGGGCGAGGTAGAGCCCGAAGATGAACAACAGCCAGCCCGCCGGCGGCGCGGCCGCCTCGGCAATGAGGTGGTCGAACTGGAAGGGCGACCGCTTCAGAAGCGGGATGACCTTGTTCCTCGCAACGTAGTCAACCACCTTCCTCAGGACGAGGCCGAGCAGGATGAGGAGGAAGACGGCGATGAACTGCCAGACCTTGAAGCCCAGGAACTCGCGCTGCCCCCAGCTCGGCGCGTAGTCGCTCAGGTCGATCCCTGGCGCCAGCTCGGCGGTCGCCTCCGCGTCGGTCCCCGGCTCGACGGCCGCTCCCGCCGTGGTGGCCGGAGCCGCACCGGCCGCCGCGCCCGTGGCGGGCGCCTCGCCGGCGGCGGCGACTGTCGAGAGACAGGCTGCGAGCACAGCCAGGATGGAGAGGCAAGCGAAGCCCCGCGTGCGCAACATCAGAGCGTCCTCCTCACGACACCAGCCACGGGGGATGTGCTGCGAACGGGAGACACTATACCCATCTCAGACGGATGGTCAAGCGCCCTTGGTGCACAATACCCCGGGTGAAGGGGTTGACCGGGCCGCGGGAGACGGGTATGCTATCCCATCAGAGAGGCGAGCGATGGCAAGAGCGCAAGAAGCGCTGAGGGAGATGGTGAAGCTGATCCGCGACGCCGTGCAGCCGGAGCGCGTGATTCTGTTCGGCAGCCACGCGCGCGGCGAGGGCACCCCCGAAAGCGACATCGATCTGCTCATCGTCGCCCCGTCGGACCTCCCGCGATGGAAGCGCACGCCGCCCATCTATCGCTTGCTCGCCGGCCTGGGCGTGCCCAAGGACATCGTGTGGTGGACGCCCGAGGAGATCGCGCGGTGGCGCGGCGTCCGCTCCCACTTCATCAACACCGTGCTGCGCGAGGGGAAGGTGTTGTATGAACGGTCCGCGTGACCACGCACTGGATCTGCTCCAGAAGGCGGGCAACGACCTCATCGCCGGGAACGCCACGATCGCGACGGGGGAGGCGCTCGACACCGTGTGTTTCCACGCGCAGCAGGCCGTGGAGAAGTCGCTGAAGGCGTTGCTGGCACTGAAGGACGTGGAGTATCCGTGGCGGCACGATCTGGGTGAGCTGCTCGCTCTCGTCGCACCATGGTGTCCCGCGCTGAAGGAGATGGAGCTGGAGATCCTCGCGCTGTCGCCATACGCCGTCGAGATTCGCTACGGGGACACCATCGTGCCAGACATCGACGAGGCCCGAACGGCGCTGGACGTGGCGGCACGGGTGCACCGTCTCGCTGAGCGCCTCGTCAGGGGGCAGGACACTCCGCAAGGGGAGTGATCCGCAGCGGCTAGCCCGCATTTCTCACCAGGTTTCGCCGCCAGCGGCTCGTTCTCGCCGCGTCCGTCAGGATCGATCGGGCGGTCACTGCTCTGCGTGCCATGTCGCGTCCCAATGCCCTGCGTCCGGCGGCGGCTGGGGCCATTGCACCGGGCGCGGCCCTCGACGCAATTGACCCGAAGCCCCAACGCGGTAGACTATCGGCGAAGGCCAAGCGCCCGACCGCCCTCAAGGAGATCCCCATGAGCCATCAGACCCGACGGACGTTCCTGCGGCAGCTCGGCCTCGGCGCCGCCGCGCTCGCGGCACCCTCGACAGCCGCGAGGGCCGAGGCGGAGACCCGCCCCAACATCCTGTTCATCCTCGCCGACGACCTCGGATGGCTCGACACGGCGATCTACGGGAGCCGCTACTACGAGACGCCCAACATCGACCGCCTGGCAAGGCGGGGCATGCGCTTCACCGACGCCTACGCCGCCAACCCCCTCTGCTCGCCCACCCGCGCCAGCATCATGACGGGCAAGTACCCCTGCCGCTTCGGGATCACCACCCCCGCTGGCCACCTGCCGCCCATGCCCGACCAGCCGCTGATGAAGAGAGAAGCGGCGCCGTGGGTCAAGGTCGTCACCCCCCGCAGCCGCCGCTTCCTGCCGCCCGATGAGGTCACGATCGCCGAGACCCTCAAGGCCGCAGGCTACCACACAGGGTTCATCGGCAAGTGGCATCTCGGCGTGCCGCCACAGTACTGGCCGGAGGCCCAGGGCTTCGACGTCAGCTTCCACGGCGCGCCCGATCCCGGGCCGCCGAGCTACTTCTCGCCCTACCGCTTCCGCGCGGGCACCGTCACCAATGGCCCGAAGGGCGAGTACATCACCGACCGCGTCACCGCCGAGGCCTGCAAGTACCTCGCCGCGCACAAGGGCGAGCCCTTCTTCCTCTGCCTCTGGCACTACGCCGTCCACGCCCCCTTCCAGGCCAAAGACCCGCTCATCGCGAAGTACCGCCAGAAGACGGACCCGCGAGGACATCAGAAATGCCCGACCATGGGCGGCATGATCGAGAGCCTCGACCACGGCATCGGCGTTGTCCTCGACAAGCTCGAAGAGCTGAAGCTCACCGAGAAGACCATCATCGTCTTCTTCTCGGACAACGGCGGCAACATGTACAACACTGTGGACGGCACGACGCCGACCAACAACGCCCCGCTGCGCAGCGGCAAGGGCAACATCCACGAGGGCGGCGTCCGCGAGCCCTGCATCGTCGTCTGGCCGGGGGTCGTCAAGCCCGGCTCGGTCTGCTCCGAGGTCGTGTGCAGCATCGACTGGTATCCCACCCTGCTCGAGATGGCGGGCGCGCGGGACCTCGACGGCCACCTCTCCGACGGCGTGAGCCTCGTGCCCCTGCTCCGTGGCACGGGGAAGCTCGGCCGCGACGCGATCTTCTGCCACTTCCCCCACTATATCCCGGCCACCGGCAACCTGCCGAGCACCTCGGTCCGCCGGGGCGACTGGAAGCTCATCCGCGTCTACGGCGAAGGCCCCGGCCGCCAGCCCGCCTTCGAGCTCTACAACCTGCGCGACGACATCGGCGAGACGGCGGATCTCGCCGACAAGATGCCCCAGAAGGTCAAGGACCTCGACGCCCTCATCGCGAAGCACCTCGAAGAGACGAAGGCGCTCGTGCCCTTCCCCAACCCGAAGTACGATCCCGACGCCAGGCCGCGGAAGCCACCGAAGCCGGTCGCAGGCTGGCGCCCCTCGGCCGACTGCGAGCTCTCGGTCAAGGACGGCCTCATGCACGTCAAGTGCACGGGCGGCGACCCCTTCCTGCACACGGCAGCCGTGCCCCGCGTCCCCGGCCCCGTCGTGCTCAAGATGCGGATGAGGTGCAGGACGAAGGGCGAGGGCTTCGCCTTCTGGACGACGGCGAAGGACAGGCAGTTCCACCGCTCGCGCCGCGTCCAGTTCGCCCTCACCCACGACGGCGAATGGCACGACTACGAGGTGAAGCTGCCGGCGCAGGGCGCCCTGACGGCCATCCGCCTCGATCCGGGAACGGCGCCCGGCCCGATCGACATCGACTGGCTCCGCCTCTGCCGGCCCGACGGCACGGTCGTCAAGGCCTGGGAGTTCTGACCTCCGCTCCGCCTGGCGGGCGCACCGCGAAGCCCCGGCATGGGAGGGCGAGGCTCCCGCCGAGCCGACCCCGGAGATCGTCTCCCGCTCCGACGCGCGGCTCGGCAGTAACCTGCCCTCCCAGTGCGGGACCCCGCAAGAGCAACTGAATTGTCAAAGAGCAGGGAACGCCCCTACTGCCCGTTTCGCCGTGTCACCGGGTCCGGGGGTTCGGGACGCCTCCGCGAGGCCGCGGGGCAGGCCGTCGCCTGCACGGCAGCGCGGTCACGCCGTGGGCTTTGCGGGCCTCGGTTCGCTAGTGGCGCGCCTCCACACAGCCTCGTGGACAGGGGGACGGTGGCCTGCCGCCCATCGGCGGCGTCCCGGGACCCCTTCCCCTCCACCGTTACAACGACACAACCCCTGCAAATCATGCGTACGAAAAACGAGAAAGAGCGCAGGGAGTTCCCATCCCTCGGCTACATCGCGACTTACGGCGCGAAAAAAGGTCTGCCCCTCTTGCTGCCCCCTCCGCTCGGCCGCATCACGTGGGCAATCCGGCCTGGCGACCCACACCTCTCGCGGGGCTTGCTGTCCTTCCACGGGCCTTTCGGGCGGCGCGCGCGGGGAGAGGCACCGACTTCCGAGTCCGACTTCGACGTCTGAGGACGGCCATCTCACCGCGGCCGGTTGGCGATCTTGAGCAGCTCGCCGCCGCCCTCCTCCAGCTCGACCTCCACGATGGTGGAGGCGCCTCCCCTCCTTGCGGGATGGGCGACCCCCTTCGCCGACGCC